>DASQGS010000524.1:0-4611 GCA_035632455.1 Thermoanaerobaculia bacterium
GCGATCGAAGTAGTCGCTCCAGAGCACGCCTGCGCTCTCGGCGTACCACTGCCGCCTTTGCAGCGGCGAGACGGCGTGAGTCGTTGCGTGCCCCTGGTGCTCGGCACCCAGGCTTTTGAGCCACAACACCCTCAGCCCTGCGCGGCGAGCCTGCTCGGCGATGTGGATCTCCTCTCCGTACATCGTGCCGCGGTAATGCAGCGCTCCCCCACGCTCGAAGAAACGGCGGTGTACGAGAAAGATCGACCCGTGCGCGGCATAGATCGCTTCCGCGGCGCTCGATGCCGGTGGCTGACCCGCGTCGACGAGCGCCGGCGCGCGTGGCGCCCAGGCTCGGCGAAGTTTGTGGCGGAGGTGGATCGACATCTCGAAGATGGGCATGAAGAGCGCGAGCCGCGACAACGCCGCGTACGCGAACATCATGGCTCGCGCCGGGCGTCTCCAGAGAATGGGATTCTGCCGGGCTCCGCTGCCAAGCCGCACATCGGGCGCGACGACGCCGGCGTCTTCGGGGATCGCCACTCGCGAGAGCTCGAGGAAGAAATCGTCGTTGAGCAGGAGATCGGTGTTCGAGACACAAATCCATTCCGGCATCCGGTGTCCGAGCTCGAGCCAGCGTGCGAGAGCCCAGGCGCAGCCAGGCACGTACCCGAGGTTGCGGCCGGGATCGAAGACGACCGCACCTGGAATCTCGGGGGCGGGCTCGCCGCCGTTGTTGGCGACAATCATGTGCAGTGCGACCTCCCTCGCTCCCGGCAGCGAGCGAAGGTGCGCTACGAACGCGCGCACGCAGTCCGCGTTCCGGTACATCGCCGTCACAAAGCAGATCGAGAGGGCCTCGGGCCGGGCCGTCATTCTGATCTCTTATCGCACGGAACCGGCCAAGACCGCTGCAAGGACTTGAGAAATCCGCGTGCAAGGCGCCGCACGCAAATTCACACGTTACCCTCGCGATGCGAACGACGGAGAGGCCTTGCCTTCGCCACAATCGCGTCATGCAACGCCACCTGAACTGGCTGCTGACACGCTACCTGGCCGGAGGCTCGCTGCTTGTACTGGCGACCTGGTACCTTGTCATCGTGACGCTTCGTTCGTGAGGAACCGCGCACGCTGGAGCGTCGAGGCCATGACCGGTCTGGCCGCGGACCATCCGCGCCGGACACTCGCGATCGCGCTCGCAATCACGCTCGCCGGCGCGCTCGCAGCGACACGTCTGCGCCTCGATCCATCCGTCGTGTCGTTCCTTCCGGCTCATCATCGCGCGGTCGTCGATTTCCGCAAGACCCTCGAAGGGTTGGGGGCGACTGATCAGCACATCGTCCTGATCGAGCTGCCACGCGGCGCTGACCCGTCATCGTACGAAGCTCTGGTGGATGATCTCGCCGGGCGTTACGAGCGCCTCCCCTTTGTCGGCTCAGTTGATTCGCGGCTGCCCGACCCGGATGAGCTCGTCCAGCACCTCCTGCCGTACTCCGTGCTGATGCTGCGGCCGGAAGAGGTCGATTCGCTTGCGGCGCTTCTTGCGGACGATGCCATCCGGCGATCGATGGCCCGTAATCGCATGCTGTTGTCGACACCGCAGTCGTTCTTCGCGAAGGAGATGGTCAAGCTCGATCCACTCGGTCTCCGAGAGCTGTTTCTGAAGCGCCTGCCTTCAGGCGCAGCCAAGCTCAAGTTGGATCTCGCCTCCGGCTATCTTTTGTCCACGGATCACACCGCATTCCTTATGATCGTCCATCCGCGATTCGCGGCGCACGACGTCGGGTCATCGCGAACACTCATGAAGGCGGTACGAGGCATCGATGCCGCCGCGCTCGCGAGCTTTCATCGATTGCAGCCGGAATCTCCTCTTCCGCGCATCTCGGAGGCCGGGGCGTACGCGATCGACGATGAAGATGCCCGGCTCATCGGTGACGACCTCGTTGCGAACGTCGTCGTCTCCGTCGTTGGGATCCTTCTCCTCTTCCTGTTTGCCTTTCGACGCTGGGCGGCCATCGTCTACGCCTTGGGTCCGATGCTCGCCGCGATCGTCGTGACATTCGGTTTCGCGGCCGTGACCGTCCGCACGCTCAGCGCCGCCAGCGCAGGGTTTGCCGCGCTGCTGGCCGGTTTGGGAATCGATTTCATTACCGTGCTCTATCAGCGCTTCACAGAGGAGTGCAATCGCGGCACGTCGGTGGGCGAGGCGATTCGTACGACGATGAGGACCACGATGAAGGGCGTTGCGGCCGCGGCGATCACGACGGCGGCGACGTTCTACGCCTTCCTGTCCACCGACTTCCGGGGGATGGCTCAGATGGGCCTCATCACCGGAACCGGTATTCTCGTGTTTCTGGCGGCGGTGGCGACCATCCTTCCGGCGCTCATTGTCTTGATCGAGAGCGATCATAAACGCCCGCCGAAGATCCGTTTGCACGCGCTCGGCACGGCGCGTTTGATGCGCGTTTGCATCTCGCATCCTCGGGCGACGGTCGCCGTGTGGTGCGTTGTGACCGCAATCGCCGCGGTGCGGGCCACGGGGATCGAATTCAACGACGACGCCGGTCGCCTTCGTCCCGCCGGCACCGCGGCCATCCGCGCCCAGGAGCGCGCCGCCCGGATCTTCGGCCAAAATGCGAACGTGGCCTTGCTCGTCGCCGATGGCGGGACGGCCGACCAGGCATTGGAACGAGCCAAGGGCGCGCTGCCGTTGGTCGAGCGCCTGTCCCACGCCGGACGCCTCGGCGGCTTCGACACTCTGGCCGGTGTCCTGCCGACCATGCTTCATCAGCGCCAAGCGCTCGCCCGTATGCACGAGCTTCCTGCCGATGCCTTCGACTCCGATCGAGTTGCCCGAAGCATCGCCAACGCCGCGGCGGAGAACGGATTCAAGGTCTCGGCCTTCGATGAATTCACAGGCGCGCTACGTCGCGCTCTGGCCGTTCGGCAGGCGGTCGACGCCGGCTCGGTCGAAGATCCGGTCCTGGCCCGCGTTACTTCGCGCTTCATTCAGCGCCACAATGGCGTCTGGTATTCGGTTACCTACGTCTATCCGCCAGCCGGCGGGTGGGCCGGCAAGGTTCCTCCGGAGCTTCTGGCCATCTCCGCCTCCTCGCCTCATCTCACATTCACCGGCGTGAACATCGTCAGCGCCGCTTTGCGCGAGGTGGCGCGCTATGACGCCGCGCGGTCCACGCTCATCGGTCTTATTGCGGTGTTCGTGCTGTTCGGTGTGGCCTTTCGTTCCGTAGCTTACGCTTTTCTCTCGTTCGTACCGTTCGTGACCGGGGCGACGGGAATGCTCGCCATTATGGCCGGCATCGGCTTGGAGCTGAACCTGATCAATATCTTCGCCGGATTGATGATCGTCGGTGTGGCCACCGACTACGCAGTCTACATTTTGCAGCGGTATCGCGAGAATCCCGCGATTTTTCCCCAGGCCGCGATCGACACAGGGCAGGCGGTAGCGATGGCGGCCCTCACTACGATCGCCGGTTATGGTTCCTTCGCCGTTTCGCATTACCCGGGCCTGCGCTCCATCGGTTACATCACCACCTTCGGGATCGGTGTAAGCGCTTTGGCGGCACTGACGTTGCTGCCGGCGTTGATGGTGATCAAACTACGAATGCCGCCACGAGCGAGGCGATGATTGCGCCGAGGAGAGTGCCGATCACGAGATCGGAGAGATAGTGATGGCCGAGGGCCAACCGCGACCAACTCACAATCACACAGCCCACTATGACGACCGGTGCCGCGGCGAGCGGCGCTGCGAAGATCATCGGCACTCCGAAGGCCGCGGCCGTCATAGCGTGGCCACTGGGACATGCATAACGGTCGAGTGACTTGGTGGCGTCGATCAGGCTTCGGTCGTAGTCGCACGGACGCCTCCGCGCAAGGAAGCGTTTGAGCGGCGGATAAACTGTGAAGGCGAGGGCGAGGCTTCCGCCGGCGGCGATGATGCAACGCGCCGCGGATTGAAATGACGATAGAAACAAAATGGCGGCGGCAACGGGGTAGAGCCATCCGTTGCCGAGCCGGGACACAACCCGGGCCGGCGTTGTGAGATGCCACTGACGGGCGAAGGCCACGCAGCGCTCGACGAACCGGATCTCTTCGCGGTCGGCAACCGCAAAGAGCCGCCGGGTGGCCGCACGCAGTCCATCCATCCGGGTAATCGCCCGGACTTCGGTCTCGAGGCTGAGTTGCTCCAGATGAACCGCTGTTCGATGAGCGAACATGCCCCAGGGTAGCAACGGCGGGCCGGGCTCTCATGACACGGGCGGATGAATGCGGTCAAGTGTGTGGGGAGACCTGGTAAAGAAGCCGGCCTCGGTGCATCATCATAAGAAGCACAAGCGAAATCTTCCTGATCCTTACACAACGACCGCCAGCACCGCTGTATATTCGGGCGGCGAGATGACTGGCCGTCGGCAAGTGGAGCGGATCGCGATGAGGACGTGCCGGCTCATTCTGGACACGATCTACGCAGGTCCCTGAACCGTGTCGCCAGCCACTTATTCTGCGATCGTCAGTGTCGGTGCTGCCGCGGCGTTGGTCGCGCTCGAGCGGATTCGCCCTTACGACAGGCGCCAGCGACTGCTGCGGCCCGGCTTCTGGATGGACCTTCTGGGT
>DASQGS010000525.1:0-11499 GCA_035632455.1 Thermoanaerobaculia bacterium
GCCGCCCCGCCGACCCTCGCTCTGGTTGACGCAAGGCACCCGCCGTCCTACTGACCACTGACTACTGGCCACTGACCACTGCCCACTGCTCACCGCCACTTCCTCACCCGAAACGATCGCCAGTCCACACCGATCCTGAACGTCTGGTAGATCCTGCCGCCCTCAACGCTGCTGCCGAAGTGTCTGGTTGCGGAATGGAGCACCGCGCTCGGGTAGGCGACGAGGCGGTTGTAGCGGTAGCCGACGCGATCGACTTCGATCCAGCGGTCGCGCTTTGTGGCGTCAGCGTCGAGGCGATCGCGCAACTTGGACAGCTTTTTCTTCAGCCGGTACGCGTCCGCGCGCAACGGCGCGCTCAGCAGACCCGTGCTCTTGTGCTGCCAGAGTGACGTGCCGTAGCCGAATGGGATGCCCTCGGTGAGATAGACGACCACGGTGATGTCGTCGATGGGGAAGTCGTAGTGAACGCCCGGCACTTCCTTGTTGGCGCCGGAGGCGAACCCACCGTAGAAAATGCCGTTGCCTTCCTCGGGATCCGTGTCCCACCGCGTGATCCGAATACCGAGGATCTTCTCCAGCCGGTTGCGGATTCCGCGCTCGTGATAGACCTCGCCGGTCATGTAGCCGGTGGCGTCGTCGTGCTCTGCATACTTCATCGACAACGCGATCCGCCTGACGCGGTCGGGATCGGAATAGAAACCATCGCGGACCAGGAGGAAGCGGTGAATGCTCTTGTCGTAAGTCGCCTTGGTCATTGCGTGTCCGTCTCCTGTTTCTAGGGTTTCACGACGCTCCGGCGTGAATCGACGCTGCGTTCACGGCAGTGGCAGCCATTGGAACGAGATCGACGCCGGCGAGGCGGAGATCGAAGGTCTCTGTGCCGCGATCGAGCTGTGCGGCGAGCTCGTCCATGGCCGCGACGTCGCCCTCCCAGATTCGCGGGTAGCGCGATGCGCGATAGTGATCGGAGCAGCCGCGCAAGTGCCCGAGGAACGCGCAGCGAACGCGCTTCTCGTAGTGCGAGAAACAACGGCTTCGATCGTGCCGGTGCTCCACCGCCGCCACGACCGCCTGCGCGAGGAGCGCGCCGCGGAGCGCGAACCCGGTTCCGTCGCCGCGCAACGGATCGAGCGCCAGCGCCGCATCGCCCGCAACCAGCCGATTGGAATCGCACAGTCGCGAGGAGAGCCGCGGCGCGATCGGCTCGGGACGGCTGACTTCGACCACGGCGGCCGCGGGAATCGTGCGGCTCGCCCGCTCGAGCCATGCCGCGATTCCATCGGGCGTTGGATCCGCCGCGGCCAGGGACGGCGCGACGAGCAGCACCGCCAGCCCTCCATCCGGGTGCGGCGATGTAAAAATCCAGCCGTCCTTCGTCGCTGTGATGGAGGTCATCGATTCGGGCGCCGCGCCATCGATTCGTGCGAAGTATCCGACGCGCTCGCCGCCGCGGAGGCCGGTCGCCGCCGGCCGACCGGTGGCATCGATGATCCAGTCCGCATCGTCGTCGCCGGCGTCCACGCCATCGGCATCGCCTGCGATCGCAACGCCGTGCAGCGAACGCGCGAGAACCGCCGAGAGGTCGCCGATGTCGCATACCAGCGCGAGCTGCGGCATCGTGGCCGGTCCATCCGCGGACCAGTCCACGCGGCGCTCATGCACGACGATGCCGGCCATGAGATCGCGGAGATTGGTCCCGAACAGTTGAGCGGCCAGCGCCAACGTCTCCATCGGGACGGAGACGATGCGGCGCTTTCGCGGTGCCGGCGCATCGATCACAACCTCGGCGCCGCGGTCGAGGAGCAATCTTGCCGCGGCGAGCGCCGCCGGTCCCGTGCCCCGCAACCGAATGCGCCGCGCTCGCATCACTGCTGCTTCCCGGCGGCCTCGATGCCCTCCGTGAGATCCGCGAGCTTCGCCTCCATCCGCTCGCCCAACGCGATCATCTTGGAATCGCCGCTTCCGCGGAGTCTGGCGATGTGAGCGCGCAGCGGCTCGCCGATGTCGTGGGGAGTCGCGACGGCAGCGACGGCGGCCTTGGCCGTGACGTCCGGAAGCGTGAAGAGCGCGCCGAGTCGCTTCTCCGAAAGGCTCCGGTTGGCATCGTCGATGTTGTACATCGCGCGGCGCGCCGCCTCGAGGAGGGCGCCGTGCTGCTGCTTGCCCTGCCTGAATACGTAGTCGAGAGCGCGTAGCAGCACGAGGTATGAAGCGTCGGCCGTGTCCTGAAGCAACTTCTCCGGCGAGCCGTCCAGCGCAGGCTTGGGGCCTGTCCGGACGTTCAGGTAGCGCGCCTCCGGAATTCCGGCGAGCGCCTCCTTCGCGTGCGAGAACCGCCGGTAGTGATCGAGGCCTTCGTCGATGATGATCTTCACGCGATGCCCGATGCGATCGCGCTCGTCCGGATTGCCGGCGAAGCCCGGACCCTCCTCGACGCTGCGGAGGATGAGCGTGTACATGCCGTCAATCGTCGACGGATCCTTGTGATTCGCGCTGGCCTTCTCGACTTTGATGAACCAGTCGAGCTGTTCCGCCGTGAGAGGCAGGAGCTCGAACGGTTGGTTGAAGCCTTTGTGCTCGGGGAAATTCTGGCCGATGATCTTCGCCCGGTCGAGCACCGGCCCCTGGCCGAGCTCGCTCAGGATCTCGTTGGCGAGCCGGAGATGCCGCATCTCGTCGATGGCGATCGTCAGCACTTCATTGGCCGCGGTGAAGATGCGCGCCTCCTCGGATGTCTCGTCGCTCGGGCGTCCGCCGATCTTCCATGGCTCGCGCTGAGGTCCGGTGCCCGGCGGCAGCTTGAACGAGTAGTAGGCGTAGAGATACTCGACCGTGAGCGCATGCTCGACCGTGGCCAGGATCTTCAATCGACGGATCACCTCTGCGCGGTCGAGGAGACCCTTCGCCGACAGCGGCACCGGCGGCACATACTCGTCCGCCTCGCGGCCGCCGAAGACGAACTTCTGGTCCTGGAAGTGGTGAATCAGATCGACGTGGTTCAGAGTGTTGGCGTCCTCCCAGTTCCCGCCGTCCTTCAGGAGCCAGTCCGACGCCGTCCGTTCCGCATCGTGGGAGCGGTTGCGCCGCCGCCAGTTGAGGATCTGCTGCGGCTGATCGGCGCTCGCGACCATGTCCGGTTTGTTGGAGGCCCAGAAGAAGCAGCCGCAATCGGTGAAATCGTATTGCCACGGCGAGCACATGCTGCGCGTCAGATCGCCCGGAGGGATGAGCGTGGGATCGATGACGCCCTCGGCCGTCAGGTACTCGGAGCGCTCGCCGAACAGCAGCACGAACCCTTGCTCCCTCCGGTCCTTGCGCTTCTTGAAGAGCGGCTTGACCTGGGCGAGTCCCAGTTGGTTCGACACGACCATGTCGTAGATCTTCTTCTTGCAAAGCGCCACCGCGACCGGGCCTTTTTCCAGATCGCGCACGATCCGCCAGTTCTCCAGCGACGCCGGCGGGATGAACGAGAAAACTCGCGTCTCGCGCTTGGACTTCTTCCAGCCGGAAACCACGTCGCCCTGCAGGTAGGCGAGGTAGATGCCTTCCTCGATATCCGACCGCTTGAAGAACTTCGCGGCGGGGCTGCCGCGATGGAAATCGCGGAGAATCGTGCCGCGCTCGTCGTGGTACTCGAAGTAAAGCCCGCGGAAGAAGACCTTCTCGAGGTTGCGATGATCGAACTCCAGGCCCGGCCACGAGTTCTCGACGCCGGTCTCCGGCCGGGAGGTGATGGGATTTCCGCGGACGATGGTATCGGCGTGCGCGGTCATATTGCGCGGGAACAGCTTCATTGCCTTCAGTTTGTCGCTGCTCATGACATGAGCTCCTCCACAACGGCGGCATGACGGCCCGGCGGCAGTGACAGATGCCGCTCCGGATCGGTGAAGTAAAGGGGTGCCATCGCCGAGATCTCGGCATAGCTGGCGAGGCAGAAAGACAGCCAATCGCGGATGTAATCGCAGGCGATACGGCCGCGACGCTCGACCTCGTGATAGCAAGCGCCGCCGCAGAGGTAGCGCGCCCAGCAACTGCGGCACGGTTCCTGGCGATCGACGTGACGCTCCGCGAGATGGGCGGCCCGCCGGACGACGTCGCTTCCGGTGCGCACGTCGCCCATGGCGAAACGATCGTCGTCCACCAGCCGGTGGCAGGCATAGAGTCCGCCGTCCGCGTCGACGCTCAGGTAAGCCGCGCCGGCGCCGCAGGGATACGGCCGGTGGCTGCCGCGATGGATCTCGTGCAGTGCGGTCTCGAAGTTGCTGAACGGATGGTTCGTCCCGGCGAGGATCGCGCGTTTCGCAGCCAGCCCGCAGGCGATCATGTCGTCGCGAAACTGGTCGAAGTCGGCGGCGGTGAATGCCTGCCTCGGGTCGGGCGATACGAGAACGGGAGTGAACCCGACGGAATCGAACCCGAGCGCGATGAGGTGATCGAGAACGGGCTCCAGCGGACCGCTTCCGGGCGTGACCGTGGCGCGTGCCGACAAGTGGCGAGGCCGGCCCAGCCTGTCGAAATTCTCAAGCGCGGCGACGACAGCGTCATATGCGCTCCCGCCGCCGTTCACGGGCCGTTGGGCGTCGTTCAGCGCCTTCGGTCCGTCGATGCTGATCGCGACATAGAAATCGTGATCTCTGAGGAAGCAAACGTCGCCATCTGTCAGCAGCGTTCCGTTCGTGGTGATCGAGAAACGGACGGAGCGCCCGCCGGCCTTCGCCTGCGCTTGCGCATACGGAACGACGTCGCGGATCAGCGGGCGATGCAGGAATGGCTCGCCGCCCATGAAGCCGATCACGAGGTCGGCGCCGGACGACGCCTCGGTTATCAGCCGGTCCACCGAGGCGCGCGCGACGTCGAAAGACATCAGACGGGCACGGCCGCCGAACTTGCCCTCATCCGCATAGCAATACGAACAGCTCATGTTGCAGGCTTGCGCCACGTTCAGCGACAGCGATTGCAACGGTGGCGGCGCGAGTGGCGCGTCTGTGATCCTGCGCCGATCCTCTGGGACGAGCTCCTCGAGCAGCGGTGCGAGGGCGTCGAGATCCGCGTCCACGTCCTCGGGCAGATCGTAGATGCGGCTGCCGTCGACCACGAACAGGTGGCGGCCGAGCGCGCTCTCGATGACCCGTAGCTCTGAGCTGACATCGCGCATCGTCAAGGCGCCTGTTTCGCGGTGACGCGCAGGTGCGACCCGGGCTCCGCAGTCTCTTGCAGCTTGTCAGCCCACTGCCGGACGATCTCCCATTGGCGGCGGGTCAGATGCCACGGCCGGGTATCGGAGCCCCGCATCAGCGCCGGCATGCGCGTGTCGAAGAACGGATTCGGATCGAGCGGGCGGCGGATCCATTGGTGGAACAGTTCTGGGTTTTCGCGGAACCGGTCTTCCAGATAAGAGATGGCGGCGTAGCGGCGGTGCTTGCGCACTCCGGCCGCGCTGAGGTCCTCGGCGTCCGCCTTTCCCCGGCGCACCGAGTCGACGTCGGTCGTGATGTCCGGCCACAGCATCGCGTCGATGTCTTCGCGATCGAACGGTGAAGTCATGGCCATGTCTTCGAGCCTGCCCACGTTGTCATCACGGCTGCGATAGTTCTGATAGTCCTTGTTCATCAGGCTGGAGGTCTCGAAGGCCCGCTCGAAAATGTCGAGCACCAGCTCGCGAAGCTCGTCCATGGTCCAGTTCGCTTTGCGCGGACCCTCGCGGTCCTCGCGATCCGCGAGGTTGTCGGCGAGCGATACCGGGATGCGGTGGGCCGGCGCATAGTCGGGAGGGCCCACGACGATTCGGGCCCATGCCGTCAGCTCGCGGTTGCGGGACTTGATCGTGCATCGAATGAGCCCGTCGCTCATATCGTCGACCAGGCCGAGCGCGTGATTCTCGGCGCTGTTCGCGTCCTTTCCGACGAGGAGCGTCGCGAACATGGTCCACGGCGTATGGCGAAAATCCGTTCCCTTGGGAAACGGCCCGAGCGTCGCCTGCTCGAGAACCCACGTCGCCCATGCTGATCTCGGATTGAGAATCAGGCGCTCCGGAGGAAGTTTCAGCCTGCGCCATTCGCGATTGCCAGGGAGCTTGACGTTGGCCTTCGCCATGCGCTTCTCGTAATCCGACGGGCCGTACGTCAGGCCGGCCGGCGCGTAGAAGCGCAGCCGGATCTCGCGAAACTCTCCTCCCGGCTTCGCGATCTGGACGGATCCGTACGGAATGAACGCGCCCTTCGGCACGAGCGGCCGCCTGGCCTTGCGAGGCGAGCGACCCTCGAGAGTATGGCGTGCCGTATCGTCGCCGCGGAGGTTCAGCACGGCCTCGATGCGATCGCCTTCCTCGAACGTGTAGTCGAACGACTTGAGATTCGCGACGTGGACCTGCCACTGAATGTCCTTCGTGGTCAGCTTCAGCTTGTCGAGCAGGGTCGTGGTGATCGGCCCCGACTTCTCGCGTCCATCCTCATGCCATGTCCCGTGCAGCTCGAAATAGGGACAGACCGGACGAATGCCGTGGTTATCGCGGAAGACGATGCGATCGGGCAGCGAGCGCGAGACCACGCCGTTCTCGTCGAGATCCAGCGTTTCCGCCGGCACGAGCGTGGTCATTCCCGATCCATCGGGTGTGAGATCGTTCGCCGCCCAATGGAACGCCGCGCAAGGAGTCGGCGACGCTCCGAGGCGCCCGAACGCAAGCGGCGGCGTCAGCCAGATGCGCGTCAAGTACGTCGAGCTCATGAGACCCTCCGTCGCGCTTCGCGCGGTCAGTACCCTTAAATGTGCTAGATGCGGAAGAAAATACCCGGTAATGAGGTGGAGAGCAAGGGAAAGGGGCTAATGCCTCGCGAACCGGATCCTGAACGGCAGCGTTGCAAAGGCCACAGTCATCACCACGACGCCGAGCATCAACGCCGTCGTCGTATTGAAGAGCGGCGGGAGTCGCGCGGCGACCGCTGCCGACCAGGGATCGGCCGCTGACGTGGCGGGCGCCCCCGTGAGGAGCGCCACCAGGCACGCCAGCGCGAACCCGCATGCCAGTCCGGCTCCGATCAAAATGCCTGCCGCTCGACGCCATGGAAACGGAATCGGCGGTGGCGCTGAGGACTCGAAACGTCATCGTCTTCGCCGAGATGAAATAGATGAAGCGAACTTGGAGCCTGCGCTCCTGCGTCAGCGCTTTACAGTTCGGTACCGGGACAATGCCGGACTGACCGCAAAGACGCGGCTTATGGCCGACCCGCACGGCGTTGATACCTTGACTGAATAGTAGCGGGTTGCCGTGATTGGAGGAGTCTTGAAGACGGGCTGCGTGGAAAGAGGCGGTTGGATCGGGAAATCACCCGGCGGCACCGTCACGTCGTACCACTCATAGGACACCGGCCCTGCCGGTGCCACGACGTCGAGAGCCACCGACGCCGTCTGTCCGTTGAGGACGGCCACGTCGGCTGGTTGCGTGCGAAAGTATGGCTCGATGCATCCGGAATGTGAACAACCTAAGGTCAGCGTGAACGAACCGATCGTCGAGTCCGTGACTGCATACGCGGCAAAGAAATAGCGGCCCGACTTTGGTACCGTGAATGTCATTGCGGCGCCGGAGGTGCTTGTCGATGACCGCAGCAACGGCAAGCCGCCGTGTTCATCGTAGATCCCGAACTTCGGCTGGAAATCGGGCGATAGCATCTGGACATTGAGAACATCGCCCGCCACCGCGTAGAGATTGATCGGCGTGTACAGCAGTAAAGGGCTGCTCACGAACATGCAGGCTTGATCAGTGATCTTGTAGGAGAGCGTCTGGCCACACAGGAGATTCTGCGGGAGGCACGCCTGAGGCACGGTCGGTGAGGGATCGGGCCTGCAGTTCAGAGTGAGCAGATAGTCGCCGCTTGAAGAAGGATCCGTCGATCCGACCCCGAGCCGCCAGGAGCCGGTGCTGTTCAGCACGAACGTCACCGTTGCCGCGGCGCCTCCGGACATCTGCGGCGGCCTGGTACCGTCGGCGATGGGCGGAACCATTGCAAGAGTCGGGTTCCGGAAGCCGGACGTAAGAGGGACAACCGTGGCTGTGACCATATCGCCGGCGTTCCCCTGGAACTGAAAGATGTCAAAAAGAGTGCCGTCGCTCGCCGTGCAATCCCCCGCGGCGAGAGTGCCACGGAATTCTGCAACGCGGGAAATCGGCGTGACCGCACAGTCCGCAGCCTCGGGCTCGGCGATGATTCGCAGGATATCAGCCTGAGGTCTCGGCGGCTGTGACGGCTCGTCAGCGGCGAGGGCGGGAACAGCCAGAAATGCACTCAATACCACGGGCAGGATATTCATGAGATCGTACCTTCATCGGGTTGTACGGAGCGCGAGGCTTGCCGTTGACGTTACCACAAGCCGGCGCCGATCATGGCCCAGCTCCCATCATTGTGGCTTCTTGCGTGGCACCTGTTATGACGCGCCACGAGGTCGAGCGTTACGCCCTCGGGTGTGCGACGATGAGCCATGGATTCCTCGACTGGCCTTCGTCCCCGGCGCACGCGGTGGCGGCGCATCGTCCTTGTTCTCGGAATCTTCATCGCCGGCGTGGCCCTCATACTCGTCCGCTCCACGGCGTGGACCGCATCGTTTGGCGGACGAGTGACCGGGATGCGCCTCGAGCGGGCGCGGCGCTCACCGCAGTTTGCAGGCGGCAGGTTTCGCAATCGCGACGACGTGCGAGTACTGCCGCCTATGTCATATCGCGAGATGGCGCGGCGGCAGTTCTTCGGCACCGAACAGCGCGAGCCGCTCGGTCCTGTGCCGGTCGTGCGGCGGAGCGCACGCGACTACGCTACGCCGCCGGCCTCCGGCCTGCGTGCCACTTGGATCGGATGGGCGACGGTGTTTGTGGAGATCGACGGCCGGAGAGTGCTGACCGACCCGATCTGGAGCGAGCGCTGCTCGCCATCGACGTTGATCGGTCCGAAGCGTTTTCATGCGCCGCCGATTGCGCTCGATGAATTGCCCAGGATCGACGTCGTCGTCATCTCGCACGATCACTACGACCACCTCGACATGACCACCATTCAGGCGCTCGCCTCGCGCGGCGTGCAGTTCGCCGTTCCTCTCGGTATAGGCGCGCATCTCGAGCGCTGGGGCGTTCCGAGCGAGCGCGTCCACGAGCTCGACTGGAACGAGAGCGTCGAAATCGCCGGTCTAACGTTCAACGCCACCCCGGCGCGCCATTACAGCGGGCGTAATCCGCTGCACGCGAACGAGACGCTCTGGACCTCATGGGTGATCCGCGGACCAAAGCACCGTGTCTTCTTCAGCGGCGACAGCGGCTACACGGAATCCTTCCGCGCGATCGGTGCCGCGTTCGGTCCGTTCGACCTGACGCTCATCAAGATCGGGGCCTCCGACCCCTCGTGGGCCGGCATCCACATGACCCCCGAGGAGGCGGTGCAGACGCATCGCGACCTCGGAGGACGGGTGATGCTCCCGGTCCATTGGGCAACGTTCAACCTCGCCTTCCATTCGTGGCGCGATCCCGCCGATCGCGCCGTCGCCGCGGCAAAGAAGGCCGGCGTTGCGCTCGTCGTTCCGCGCCCCGGCGAATTCATCGAGCCGGAAGGGCCGCGTGCGGAGCCGGAGCTTTGGTGGAACCTCGGCGGGTGAGGGAAATCTTTCAGTGCCTCGCAGTTCGATGCCGCGCCGGGGTCGGAGCGACCGCGAATACGCGGCTCATGTTGTATCCGCATGGCGTTGAGATCCTGACGGAGAAGAACCTCTCGGTTGTGATCGCAGGCGTTATGAAGACCGGTGCCGTCGCGACCAGTGCGGAAGGGGAAAATCTCCCGGCGTCGTCGGTACTACTTCGTACCATTCATAGGAAACCGGTCCCGCCGGCGCTGCGAGATCGAGCGTTATTGACGCGGATTGACCGTAGGAAACGCTCGAGTCGGCCGGCTGCGTGCGGAAGTACGGCGCGATGCACCCGGAGAGCGAGCAGTTCACGGTCAGTAAGAAGGCCCCGCTCGTCGCGTCCGTCAATGGCTGTAGAAATGGCGCAGAGACGCGAATGCTTCATCTGCGTGAATCTGCGACATCTGCGGATGACGATTTCTGGCGCGAAGGCCATATTCCCATCGGGCACGCTTCAAGAGTCTTTTGGTAGACTCTGCACATGCGACGCCCTCTCCTGATCACGGCCGTCCTTCTCTCCCTCCCGCTGCTCGCGAGTGCGGCCGACCTCGCGGTCACGGTCAGCTTCCTCCCGAATCCGATCGCTGTTGGTGACGCTCTGGCATGGAATGCCGTCGTCCGGAACGCCTCCGGCCCGGCAGCGCAGAACGTGACCCTGACGTTCCGCGCCTCATCCGAGTTTCAGGTCGCCACGACTCTGGCCAGCCCCTCGTGCAGCGGGGATGCCGTCATTCGCTGCACGGCCGCCACGCTGTCGCCTGGCCAGCAGGTGGGTTTCCAAGTCATCGCAAAGGCCGTGGCTGCGGGAGTCGGAGATCTGATCGTCTTCGCCGAAGAGGCAGGCGTGAACGATCCCACAACCGGGGACAACGTCGTCACGTCCCCCATCGTGATCAAGAACAATCCTCGCTTGTCGGTCTCATGCACCTCGCCTCAATCCTCTTTCATCGTCGATCCGAACAGCGAGGCAACGCTCACATGTCTCTTTGGCAACAGTGGCGTGGACGACGGACACGACGTCACGCTCACGATCGACCTTACCGGTGACGCGACGTTTGCGGGTCCTCCGGCCGGCCATCAGACGGACTGCACGCTGGACGCGGGCGGCACCCGTGTCGAGTGCGTCACTCCACTGATGCGGACAAATGACAGCGCAACCGTGGACGTTTCCATTCGCGCTCCCGACAAGAGAAGCGGCCAGTTTGGGGCACAAGCGGTCGCGACATCGCGCGATGTGCCGTTCAGCGACAAGGCTGTCCAATCAAACAAGGCGTGGGGCCTTCCCCTCAGCTTCCTGGTGACAAATACCGACGACGACGGCGGGGGATCGCTGCGCCAGGCCATTCGCGATGCGAATGTCGCCTGCAATTCCAAAGCCCCAGGCGTCGAGTGCCTTGTCGCGTTCCACATCCCGGCGTCGCTCGCAATTGATGGCGTCTACACGATCCGTCCTCGCACGCCACTGCCGGCGCTGACCGGCCGGTCGATCGTCGTAGGCGGCGACAGCCAACGGTTATTCGCCGGCGACAGTAACCCGAAGGGCCTTGAGATTGAGATCAACGGATCCCGCCTCGACGCCGGCCCGGGGTTCGAGCTGACCTCGGGGCAAACGCTCCGCGAGATCACCATCAATGGTTTTCCCGGACCCGGAGTAGCGATCGCCGGAGGGTCCTTATGCTGTGACGGTGTGACGATTCGCAATTGCTACATCGGCACAGACGCCGCCGGAATGCGGGCTGTTCCCAACGATCGGGGCATTGTCGTGAATCTTCATGCACTGATTTACCCATCGACCATCGAGAACAACGTCATCAGCGGTAATCGCTTCAGCGGGATCTTCATCAG
>DASQGS010000526.1:0-3213 GCA_035632455.1 Thermoanaerobaculia bacterium
TTGGCCGCGCTACGCCCCCTCCGGGGGCTTCGCCGGCTCAGGATGACACTCAGTTTCGCACCGGCCGGCGATTTCAATGGCTGTCATCCCCGGCCGGAGCTCATCGAGGATCGATAGCAATTCCGCGGCGCGGTGCTCACAGGTGTGGTTGCGCAGGATGGTTTTCAGCCCATGCTCGGCAAGGCGCTGGGCCAGCGCGCGGTCCGCGAGAACATCCCGAATGCATCGGCGCATCTCGTCGCTGTCGCGTGCCTCGAGGAAATCCTCGCCGGGTGTGAAGAGATGATCGCCATCATTCAACGGAGTGGAGATCAATGGAATCGCGCATGCCAGGGCCTCGAATGGACGCATCGAGGGCGCCCCGAGGTTCGGCGCCGCCGGAGCGTGCACGGTAGCCCGGTATCGCGCGAAGATCTCCGCCAGCAGGAAATTCGGACGCCATCCGCCGTAGCCTACGCCCGAGGCTCGAAGCGCGGAGACGGCGCGGTGTGGGTAGCGTGCGCCGAATGCGCGAGCGTGCAAGTGAAGATCGGCTGCCGGCCGGATGAGAAACTCGCGTATGGCCGCGGCATGCTCGTCGCTCCAATCGGCGATCCAGACCACGTCGCCGTCAGGCTCGCCGTGAGGCCGCGGATGAAAGACCCGAGTGTCGGCGGCCAGGCGCCAGGTCCAAACGTGTGGTGCCGATCCCTCCTCCAGATGAGCGTCGCGGATGGCGTTCGTGCTCGCCAGCACGCCGTCGTAGTACTCGAGATCAAGGCTTGCCGGCTGCTCCGGCTCGATCGACGGGCGATGACGGCTGTCGTTGAAGAGGAGAAGATAGGGAGAGCGATTCTCGAAGCGATGGCGCCCGATGCGCCGGATCAGCGAGGGATCGTTCCAGTCGTGGACGATGACGACGTCGACGCCCTCGAGAATGCAATCGAGGTCCAGCTCCTCGGCAAGGTAGCGATTGCTTCTGAGCTGCGGATAAACCAGCCGGAAATCGGCAAGAGGCTTCTCTCCGCGATCAGCAATCAGGCTCCGCAAGCTCGCGGCGTCGAACGGCTCATAGACCTCGACCTCCATCTCGCGATCGAGAAGCGCCGACGCGATGCCGCGCAGAAAGTGGGCGCAATCGTTTCCCCAGTCGGACTGAAGCGAGTGACAGAACAATGCGAGCTTCAAGAAACAGCACTTTACGCGAATCGCGTGAGAATGGGCGCGGCGAAGTCATCGACACAATAGCGGTTCTGCGCCCGGCCGGGAGCCGTCGCGCGAGCTCGCTCTGTGACGTATCGGAGGAGAGACGGACTTGCGGGCCTGTGATGCGTGTGAAGGCGGCCGGGTGATGACTGGCACGCACCCCCGAGACACCCAGTCTCACAATGGCCGTCGTCCGGTTGCGAAAAGGGGCCGGTCCCGGAGAGATTCCGATGCGAGGTCGACCTTACGGGTTTGCGGTCTCAGACCACTGCATGGCGTGCGATTGGAAAGAGGCGGGGTTCTTCTGCGACCTTCCTCCGGCGATGTTGGAGCGATTCGACGTGCTCGCGTTCACGGCCGCCTACCCCTCGGGCTCGGTGCTCTTCGCCGAGGGTGAAGAGGCTCGCGGAGTTCCGCTGCTGTGCCACGGCCGCGCGAAGCTAAGCATGGGAGCGAGCGACGGGAAGACCCTCATCCTTCGCGAGGCCGCCGCGGGCGAGATCCTCGGATTGAGCGCGGTGATGACCGACCGGCAGCACGACGTCACCGCCGAGACAATCGAGCCATCGCAAGTGAAGTTCATCCGAAAAGAAGACTTCGTCCAGTTCGTGAGCCACTATCCCGAGGTCGGCGCCCGCGTCGCTCTGCAACTGGCGAACGAATGCCTCCAAAGCAATGAGCATGTGCGCGCCCTAGGCCTCGCTCACTCCGCCGCCGAGAAGCTCGCCCGCCTTCTGCTCGACTGGTGCTCGGAAAAAGGGGTTGACACTCCGAACGGCATTCGCGTGCACATTCTGATGACCCACCACGACATTGCCCAGATGATCGGCACCTCGCGCGAGACCGTTACGCGGCTGCTCGGCCACTTCCGCGACCGCGGAATCCTGGAGATCCACGGCGCGTCGCTGATCGTTCACGACCGAAAGGCACTCGAGTCGCTGGTGATGGTCTGAGGGTCTGAGCACTTAACCCACTTCATGGCGATCGGTGACGTCACCTGCTCGCCACGATGGTCTCGACCCGCTCCATCGACTGAGATCCCGACGAGCTCGACCGAACCTCGCCAGACATGAGCCGGCGCTCCGCCCGGCGCCGGCGGGTTTCCAGAGCCCGGCGCGCCTTTGCCGGCTCGCCGTGAATCATGATCACCGGAACGTCGGACTTGCGGATGACCGCCTGGGTGCGGCCGCCGATCGGGAAGCTGCGGTCGATGCCGACTGATCCCATCACGACGAGATCGGGCGAGTAGGTCTTGATCGCCGCGAGGATCTCGCGCTCCACGATTCCTCGCCGGATGATGCGCTTGATCCTGGCCTCGGAATCGAATCCGATGCGCTTGAACTGCTCGTTCACCCATTGCCGGACCTGCCGGTGGAGCTGGGCGTCCGTCTCGAAGCCCTGAAGCTGCGCCTTCATCGCCACGCGCAGGTCGTTGACGTCGAGCACTGTGAGAAAAACCACCTCGGCGTCGAGCTGCCGGGCGAGCGCAAGTCCCCATTCCGCTCCACGCATCGATGCTTCCGAAAAATCCACAGGGATCATGATTCGATTGATCACGTTCCACTCCTCGCTGCTCGTGTTGTTGATCCGATCAGCGCTCATGCTAGGAATGGAGGCCTGATCGCGCGGCGACCGTGGTCAGGCGTGGAAGTGTTTCAGGTCACATGGCGAGGTTTGGAGTGCGGGCAATCCCAGGCGCCCACCGCCCGGCGGGTGAATTGGCAGCGAAGCCTTCAGTATCGAGTCAGGCGACAAGCGGAGGATGGAATCGCGGTCGATCATGCTTCGTCGGCGAATTCCGCGAGCTTGGTCAACCACTCGTCGAAGTGTGGACACTCTGCCCGAATCCGAGCCAGCCCGATTTCAAAAGCGGCCCTCGTTCCATGCAGAGTTTTCCTGAAGCCCGGAAACAGAGCTCCGATTCGCTTCGAAGGCGCAAGGTCCGGTCGCTCGTCGATCTCCTCGGGGGTGGGGACGCTCTGTCGAATGGCGTCAAACTCGGACTGCGCGCGCAAATCGTCCATTACC
>DASQGS010000527.1:0-6307 GCA_035632455.1 Thermoanaerobaculia bacterium
GGCTAGATGACGCTCTTCCGCTACGACGAAGCGCCCGCCGTCGGAATCGAGATCGACGGCCGGACAGCGACGGCGATCATCGACACCGCCAACGCCGACACACTCGTCATGCCCCGCGGCCGCCACCCCGCCGGCCGTGCCAAGGCCCACATCGTTGTCGCAGGCATCGACTTCGGCAAGGTCGACATCCGCTACGCCGACGTCAGCGACACCCGTTTGGGCAACCGCCTGCTGTCGAAGTTCCTGATCTCCATCGACTACGGGAAGCGCGTGGTGGGACTGTGGAGGGATCCACGGATACGGATGTGATTCCACTCAGAACTTGTATCTGTACTCCAGGATAATGCTCTTCGCGTTCGTGTTGGGATCGAATCCTGACTGCGCGGCGGCGAGGCGCGCGGACGAGAGGTTGACGTACTCCACGCCGGTGCGCGAGTGGAGGTCGGGTTCGTAGAAGACCGCGATGGTCCAGGCGTGGCCGTGCTCGCTGTTGTTCTCGGCGGCGCTGTGATCGAGCTCGCTCATCCCGAATGTGTCGTATCGGGCCGAAAGGCGCATCCGCGAGAACTTCTGCGAGACGAGGAAATAGCTGGTATTGAAGCCCGACTGCACGAAGCCGCGCGACGTGACGAAGCCCATCCCCGTGCTGCCGCCTGCGTGCTCGGCTGCCACGGTCGTGGCCGCGGTCGGGTGCAGCTCTGCGCTGTAGATCGTGAAGCGCGTGTGCCACGAGTATTGGTCGCGATACAACTCCCGGTCGCCGCGGTTGTCGACGCGCGCAACCTGGATGATGGCGCGTTCCGGCAACGACCACCGCACACGCCCCGAAAAGCCGGTGCGGCCATTGAGATTGGGGCCGATGGGAACCGTGCCATCAGACCGCTGATGGCCGAGGAGCGACGGATCGCGCAACGAGAACAGGGGCGGCAGCGGTACGACCTCGCCGTAGACACCGAGGCGATTGCCCATCGACCACCCGCGCCACGCCAGGAGCGCGCCCATGGTGTCGTTGCCTTGGAATGCCGTGCCGGCAAGCGTGACCGAGCTGCCGCCGCCGAACGTATGCCGCCACTCGAGGTCGGCGCCGACGGGCCGCACCTCCTCGCCAATCCACGTGTTCAGCGCCGAGAGCGTGATCGTGTACGGCGACGTCCAAAGCGATTCCTTGTTCTCTCGCGACGTCGGGAGAAAGAGCTCGCCGGCGCGGAGCTGGAGCTGATTCGATCCGAAGAAGGCCCGCACGTCGGCGTAGGCCTCGGGGACGCCGATGCTGTCCCCTTTCGATCCCGACTGATCGCGCCTGCCCACACCTTGAACGTGGATATCAAAGTATCGCGACGGGCGCCAGTCGAGGCCGAGCTGCGCCACGCCGAGCGTGAGCTGGCGCCGCTCGCTCGAGGCAGCCGCGCCATAGTCGAGCCGACCAAACCCGCCGTTCAGCCACGACGGCTGGCTGGTGACGGAGACTTCCCGGGCGGCGATGACGCCGGAGAGTGGGAACGTCTGCTCCTGCGCGAATGTGGTGGAGGCGAGGAGGGCAATCAAGGCAAAGAGTGTCTTCATAGGTTGTGTCGTGTGCGTTGGGATGGGCGCGGTGTCATCCTGAGCCGGCGACAACCCCGGAGGGGTAGAGCGCGGCGAAGGATCTCCTTGCAAGAAGCGCAATCCTGCCAAGGAGATCCTTCGCAGTCTACGCGGCTCAGGATGACGTACACGCGCTCATGCCTTCAGATCGATCGGCAACCTCCGGATCCGCTTCCCGGTCGCGGCGAAGATCGCGTTGGTGACCGCGGGCGCGATCGGCGGCAGGCCCGGCTCGCCGGTACCGGTCGGCTTCGCCGTGCTCGGCACGATGTGGACATCGACGACCGGCATCTGCCTGATCGTCAGCAGCGGATACTCGTGGAAGTTCGACTGGACGACGCGGCCGCCGTCGATCGTGATCTCGCCGCCGAGTGCCGCGGTCAGTCCGTAGACGATTCCGCCCTCCATCTGTGCGGCGATGCCATCGGGGTTCACCGGCGTGCCGCAATCGACGACGCAAGTGACGCGATGGACGCGCACTTCGCCTTTCTCGATCGACACCTCGGCGACCTCAGCGACATACGACACGAACGACCACCACGCCGCGAATCCTCGCGCGTGGCCCGCAGGCAACGGCTTGCCCCAGGCGGAGCGATCGCGGACCAACTCGATCACGTGGCGCAAGCGATCGGACTCGAACGGGTAATCCTTCTGGCCCTTCGCGTCGGTCTTCCCAGACGGGAGCATCGCAAGCTGAAACTCGATCGGGTCCTTTCCCGCCGCATGCGCTGCCTCATCGAGGAACGACTGCACCACGAACGCGTTTCCGGAGTTCTCGACCGAGCGCCACCAGCCGCGGGGCACGACCGAATTCGCCGCTGCATATTCGAGGCGGAAGTTCGGGATCGCGTGCGGCAGATCGTCGATGCCTCCGGCCTCGCTCTCATGAGCTTCGCCGCGCTTCATGTAAGCATTGATGCCCGCCGATGCGAATCGGTGCCGATAGGCGACGAGATGCCCATCGGCATCAAGGCCGGCCGCGAGGCGATGCACGCTGTGCGGACGGTAGTAGTCGTGCTGCATGTCATCCTCGCGGGTCCATTGCACATGCACCGGCTTGCCGGCGGCCTTGGAGAGATGCGTGGCTTCGGCCGTGAAATCGGGAAAAGCGCGCCGGCCGAAACCGCCGCCCAGCAGAGTCACGTGGACCTTGATCTGCTCGGGCTTCAGGCCGGTCACCTCGGCGATCGATCCCGCCGACCAATCGGCGAACTGCGTCGGAAGCCAAGCCTCGGCGCCGTCGGATGTGACGCTGACGGTCGCGTTCATCGGCTCCATCGGCGCGTGCGCCAGATAGGGCACCTCGTAACTGGCTTCGAGTTTCTTCGCCGCCGAGGCCAGCGCGGCGTCGACATCGCCGTCGTTGCGCAAGCGCTTTCCCTCCTTCGACACCAACTCATCCATCTCCTTGCGAAGCGATGCGCTGGTCTCGCTCGCGGCGGCTTTCCCGGTATCCCACTTCACCTCGATGGCATCGCGGGCCTTCAGCGCTTGCCAAGTCGAATCGGCAACGACGCCGACGCCCGCCCAGGGCTGCAGCGGCGGCGTGGCATCGATCTTCACGACCTCGCGCACGCCGGGCATGGCCTTGGCCTTCGTGGCATCGAACGACGCGACCCTGGCGCCGAACACCGGCGCGCGAAGGACCGCGCCGTACAGCATCCCCGGCACCTTCACATCGATGCCGTATTGCGCGTTGCCGAGGACGTTGTCGGTGTTGTCCAGGCGATCGGTCTTGCGGCCAATG
Organism: Thermoanaerobaculia bacterium; assembly: GCA_035632455.1. Lineage (GTDB taxonomy): Bacteria > Acidobacteriota > Thermoanaerobaculia > Gp7-AA8 > Gp7-AA8 > DASQGS01. The sequence continues at coordinate 3,332 of DASQGS010000527.1, forward strand.
ATCGTGAACTTCGCCGGGTCCTTCAGCGCAACGTCCTTCGGAACCTCGAGCTTCGCCGCCGCTGCAGCGACCTCGCCGAAGTGCGCCTTGTGCGTGCCGCTCGTGATCACACCGTTCGCAACCGCGCACTGCTTGGGATCAACGCCCCACTTCGCTGCGGCAGCCGACACGAGCATGGCCCTCGCCGTCGCGCCGGCCTGGCGCAGCGGCATCCACATCGTGCGTGTGCTGCTGCTACCGCCGGTGCCCATGCGGCCAAATTTCTTGTCGAGGCTGGCTTGGCGAATCTTCACTTTCTTCCAATCAGCGTCGAGCTCCTCGGCGACGATCATCGGCAGAGTCGTGCGCACGCCCTGGCCCATATCCGACTTCGAGACGAAGATCGTGACCGTGCCGTCGGTGGCGACTTGTACGAACGCGCCGAGCTCGGAGAGATTCTCGCTGCTCTCCTTCTTCTTATCGTCGGCGCAAGCCGGGAGCGAGAGACCGAGCAGCAGACCGCCGGCCGCGGCCGACGTGAGCTTCACAAACTCGCGGCGATTGACTTTGGTCACGCTCATTTCGCCACCTCCTCGGCCGCGCGATGGATGGCCCGGCGGATGCGCTGATAGGTGCCGCAGCGGCAGAGGTTGCCGCCCATGACGTCGTCGATGTCGGCGTCGCTCGGTCTCGGCTTCGACTTCAGCAGCGCCGCCGCCTGCATGATCTGTCCGGCCTGGCAGTAGCCGCATTGGGCCACGTTCTCGGCCATCCAAGCCTTCTGCACCGGATGTGTGCCGTTCGGCGACAGTCCCTCGATCGTGGTGATCTTCTTGCCCGCGACATCAGCCAATGGCGTGACGCACGAGCGGCGGGCCTCGCCGTTCACGTGAACGGTGCACGAGCCGCAGAGACCCATGCCGCAGCCGAACTTCGTGCCGGTCAGGCCGACCTCGTCGCGGATGACCCAGAGGAGCGGCGTGTCGGACGCGGCGTGAATCGTGTGGGGTTTCCCGTTGATGGTGAGGTTCGTATCAGGCATCGGCGTTTCTCCCGAAGATATGAAGCGGCGCGCCATAGCGCCGCGCTGCAAACCAGACATTATCGGAGGATGCGCGGATGGAAGGAAGACACGAATCGATAACGAATGTCGATCATGCGTCAGCATCCATGCCCGCACGCAGGGCAGCCAGAAGCTCGAAAGGAGAATAGACGCGGAGTTGTGAGCCTCTGAACCCGGCGGGATCACGCGTCACGATGGCGTCGGCCCCTGCCATCCGCGCGGCTTCGTGCAATACGGCGTCTTCGTAGTCCGAGACAGAGAGGTCCAAAGCCTGAACAAGCACCTCTCGCGTCACCGGTGCGACTGCGAACAACGTCAGAAGCTTTTGCAAATGCTTGCGGGCCTGACGCCCACCTACGGCCTTGGCGGTCAGGTAATGAATCGTCGTAACTGTCGTGGCTCCGAGGAGTCCGCGAACTCGTCCGTTCTCGACCTCGGCGAACGCGAAAGCAGCGTTCTCGGCATGCGGTGCGCGATCGAGCAGCACATCGAGAACGACGTTTGTATCGAACAGAACAATCATAACTTTTCACCCTCCATCAGAGTTGACGGGCGGGAGCGGAAGTTTCCGGCGGTGAAAAGGAACCTGTTTTCTAGGATGTCGAGATTAGTTGTGGTTCACGGGGAAGGTACAACGTCACCGGTGTTTGCGCTCCAGGTAAGAGCGGTAGTCGGCCTCGCTGACCGATTTGCCTTTCAGAACGCCGCGCAACGATCGGGTTTGGGGCGGAAGAGGCACGCCATCGCCGGCGTCATGAGGCGACCCGAGCGCAGCAAAGTAGCCTGACACGAGCGTCGATACGGACTTGCCCGAGCGGCGGGCATAGGCCTTGGCCTGACGAATCAGCCGGTCTTCCAAGCGAAGCGTGAGTTTTGTCTGCATTTCGGTACCTCTTCCGGTATACGTACAGTTGATTTGGACATTGTACGTCTTCGACAAATTGCTCGCAACCCTCAGGGCAAGACCAATGAACCGCTGCTGCGCGGTCAAATTGTCGGCAGTGTCCATCGCCGGGCGGGGACGCCCGGGACGCCCGGCGATTGCGGCCGGGACGGCCGCGCTCCACGGTAAAAACGGCACTCCTGTCCGTCTAACCAGCAAAGGAAGTGCGCGCATGAACAATCTGAAGAGACCCGGTGGAACGACCGTCATGCTGGCCCTCGCCCTCGTTACCGTGATCGCGGCCGTTCTGGCTGCGGGGTGGGCGGCCAGCAGGTTCTTCCCGGCCATTCAGCTCCCCGTCTTGGCCGTTGTAGGCGTGATCGGCTTGTTTGCCGCGGTCACCGTCGTGTCGGTCGCGTTCTCGATCGTCGGGCTCTCGGATGCGACCCAGGCACTGGCACTGCCCGAGGGATCGGTCCGCGCGATCATCGCCCTCGCGCTGATCGTGATCTTCGCGATCACGACGATCTACCTGTTCGGCACGATGCCGACCAAGTGCAGCAGTGCGGCGGTCACCGGCGCGACGACCGATACCGCGGAGCAAGCGAAGGCCAACGCCGCGGCACAACAGGAGCAGTCGAAAGCGAACGCCGCGACCCAGGACTTCGCCAAACAGCTCCTCGTGATGCTCGGGACGCTCATCACCTCAGTCTCCAGCTTCTACTTCGGATCGAGCTCGACGAAGAGCGCACGCGGCGGCACCAGCGCATCCACCCCGTCCATCACGAAGATCGATCCGACGAACATCCTCATCGGATCGCAGGATTGGCCGGTCACGATCTCCGGCACCAACCTGCAACTCGTCGACGAAGTGACGCTCGTCAGCGGAGCCGCGGAGATCCCGGCAACGGATGTACTGTCCAACGCCAATGCAATCGAGTGCAAGCTCACCATCCGCGCCGGCACCGCGACCGGCCCATGGGACGTGGTCGTCAGCACGACCGACGGCTCGACGGCTCGCCTGCCCGGCGGACTCACGGTGTCACCTGCG
>DASQGS010000528.1:0-4820 GCA_035632455.1 Thermoanaerobaculia bacterium
GGGGGTGGAGCGCGGCGAAGGATCTCCTTGTGAGAATCGAGTTTTGGCCAAGGAGATCCTTCGGTGCGCTCTACCCCTCCGGGGTGTCGCCGCCTCAGGATGACAGGACGCCGGGCCTGCCAGGATTCAGCGCCGACCAACGTCACCCCTCCCGCGAACGTCCAACCGTAAACCTCGACGCGGTCACGCCGTATGTCCTTGCGAAAGTGAACGCGTCTGTTCCGGTGGAAGCGAGGAGGCGTCCATGGGCAAACTCTGGCGATTGCTGCTGGTTCTGATCCTGTTGGCCGGTGCGGCCGCCGGGGTGTACGCCTGGTCGCGCAACGGCAAAGGCGACGGCGGTCTCAAACAGGTCGAGGTCACCTCGGGCACGATCGTCGAGAAGGCTGTGGCGGTCGGACAAATCCAGCCCCGCCAGAAGTTTCAGGTAAAGTCGAAAATCTCCGGCATCGTCCGCCGGGCCCTGATCCAGGTCGGAGATACGGTTCACGCCGGCGACCCGCTGTTCGAGATCGCACCCGATCCGACGCCGCTCGAGGTGACGGAGGTCGATCGCCAGGTCGAGTCCGCCGACGCCTCGTACCGGCGCGCCGAGAACGACTATCAGCGATCCGTCGAGCTATCGCGCTCCGGCGTGCTGCCGAAGTCGGACGTTGACGCGAAGCAGGAAGCGTACGAGCTGGCACGCGTCGCAGTCATGAAGGCGCGGCAGAACCGTGACCTCACCCGCAAAGGGCGGCTCACGCAGTCGGGCACCGAGTCGATCATCAGCGCGCCGGCCATCGGGACGGTCCTTACGCGCTCGGTCAACGAGGGCGACCCGATCGTTCCGCTGACCTCGTACCAGCCGGGCACGGAGATGGCCACGATCGCCGACATGCGCGACCTCATTTTCAAAGGGACCGTGGACGAGATCGACGTCGGCAAGCTCAGGGTCGGCATGCTGACGCGAATCAAAGTCGGCGCGCTTCCCACAGACGTCGTCAACGGTCATGTCTCGCGCATCGCGCCCCAGGCGCAGCAGAAGGAAGGAGCCACGCTCTTCGACGTAGAGATCGAGCTCGATCCAGGGAGCAAGATCACGCTCCGCGCCGGCTACTCCGCGAACGCGGACGTGATCATTCGGGAGAAGAAGGACGTCCTGATCCTGCCGGAGCGGCTCGTGACGTTCGAGGACGGCGGCAAGAAGACGACCGTGGAGATTCCGGGCGCCGATCCGAAAGCGCCGCCCAGGAAGATCGAGATCAAGACCGGCGTCTCCGACGGCTTGAACGTCGAGGTGATCTCCGGGTTGAAGAAAGGCGACAAGGTCGTGGAACGGCCGCCGAAGGAAATCTCCTGAAACATGCTTTCGATCAAAGACATCCTCCTCCAGCTCATCCGCGACATGCGAACGGAGAAGCTGCGCGCGTTCCTGACGATCTTCGGCATCGTCTGGGGCACGGTGGCGATCAGCCTGATGCTCGCGTTCGGGACGGGACTGCACAAGCGCCTGGTGAAGGACACGGCCGGCCTTGGCGACCGCATCGTCATCGCCTGGCCGGGGCTTACGTCGGTCCCGTATGAAGGGCTTGGCAAGGGACGCAGGATGCGCGTCTCCGAGGACGACATCGAATTCGTCAGGAGCAAAGCTGACGGACTCAAGGCCATCTCGAGCGAGTACTCGAAGAACCTGCGCATCGACTACAACGCCAAGACCATCTCCGCCGACATCTCCGGCGTGAACGACGAATTCGGCTCGATGCGCAACATGATTCCCGCACCGGGCGGGCGCTTCGTCGACCCGATCGACCTCGACAAACAGCGCCGCGTTGCATTTCTCGGCGACAAACTGGCCAAGGACATCTTCGGCGGCTCGGACCCGGTCGGGAGGACGATCCTGATCAACCAATCACCGTTCCTCGTCATCGGAGTGCTGCAGAAGAAGAGCCAGGATTCGAGCTACAGCGGGCCGGACAACGCCAAGATGTTCATCCCCTCGACGACCTTCCGAGCTCTCACAGGCAACAAGTACATCGACAACTTCGTGTTTCAAGCCGCCGACACGGGCGAGACGAAGAAGGTGATCGACTCGGTCCGCGCGGCCCTGGGCCAGCGCCTTCGCTTCGACGCCAAGGACAAGGAAGCGCTCTCGGCGTGGGACACGACCGAGCAATTCCAGTTCTTCGACACGTTCATGCTGGCCTTCAACTCCTTCCTCGGCATCATCGGCGTGCTGACGCTCATCGTCGGCGGCATCGGCGTGTCGAACATCATGAACGTGGTGGTCGAGGAGCGGACTCACGAGATCGGCATCAAGATGGCCCTCGGCGCGAAGCAGCGCTGGATTCTCACGCAGTTTCTGATCGAGACGATGCTGGTCACGGCCATCGGCGGTGCCATCGGCTTCGGCATCGCACTCGGCGTCTGCGCCATCTTTCCAGAAGGGCCTGTCGAGTACGTCGGCAGACCGGAAGTCTCGCCGCTCGTGGCCGCGCTCACGGCCATTGCGCTCGGACTGGTCGGCCTCATCGCGGGCTACTTTCCGGCCCGCGACGCAGCGCGCCTCGACCCCGTTGTGGCGATGAAGTTATGAAAGACCTACACATCATCTTCGCCCTCTTCGTCAGCGCGTCGCAGATCCAGAAGAAGCGCGCGTATCTCACCATTGCTGCCATCGCCTGGGGCACGGTGGCGATTCTGCTGCTCCTGGCCTTCGGCGAGGGCCTGAGCCGCCAACTGGACAAGAACCGGCGCTCGACGGCCGAGAACTTCGCGGTCATGTGGCCGGGCGAGACGACGAAGGTGTGGAAGGGAATGCCGCCCGGCCGGCCCATCCGGCCTCGCATCGAGGACGTCGAGTTCCTGCGGGCGCGCATGCCGCAGCTCGTGGCCGTTCACGGCGAGCTCACCTCGTGGCGCACGGCTGTGACCTACGGCGGAAAGACGAAGAACGGGCGGATCATCGGCACGAATTACATCTACGGCGAGGACCGCAAGCACTACGCCCAGGCAGGCGGCCGCTTCTTCGGCCCGGATGACGAGCAGCAGCGCCGCCGAGTCATCTTTCTCGGCGATGAGATGGCGAAGGACATCTTCGGCGCCGAGAACCCGGTGGGAAAGATCCTGCTGGTCAACAGCTCGCCGTACACCGTCATCGGCGTCATGCAGCCCAAGACCCAAATGGGCGTGTACGGCGGCCCCGACAAGATGCACGCCGTCATTCCGATCACCACATTCAAGGCCCAATTCGGGCGCGAGCGGCTCAACAACCTCTGCATCCAGACACAAACGCCGGACGAGATGGCGGGTGCGCTCAAGCAGTTGAACGAGATCCTCGGAGCGAAGTACGGATACGATCCCACCGACGACCGGGCCATGCAGACCTGGGACATGGTTCGCGGCGCGAAGACGACGCGCAAGATCTCGCTCGGGATCGAGATGTTCCTCGGCATCGTCGGCGCGCTCACGCTCCTGGTCGCGGGCGTCGGCGTGGCCAACATCATGTACGCCGTCGTGAAGGAGCGAACGCGAGAGATCGGCGTGAAGATGGCTCTCGGCGCGAAGGCCCGGTGGATCGTCGCTCCGTTCGTGCTCGAAGGCCTGGTCTACACGCTCGTCGGCGGCATGCTGGGCATCATCATCGCCACGCTTCTGGTGGCTGCGGGAGGACTGATTCCGATCGAGCAGAATCGCGTCCTCTCGTTCCTCGGACGACCCACGCTTTCTCCCGAGATCGGCATCGTGACCTCGCTGATCCTCGGCGTCATCGGCCTCCTCGCAGGCTACTTCCCGGCCCGCCGCGCCGCCTCCATCGATCCGGCTTCGACACTTCGCTACGAGTAGGAGACCGCTGATGAACCTCGGATTGGCTGAGCAGAGCATCGAGCGCAGCGCTCCCGGCGCGGCCCCCGGCACGGCGGCATCGAACGGCCTCATCATTCGCATGCGCGAGATCAGGAAGGTCTACGCGACCGGCAAGGTCAACGTCGAGGCTCTCAAGTCGATCGACCTCGATATTCGCAAGGGCGAGATGGTGGCCGTGGTCGGGCCGTCCGGCTCCGGAAAGTCGACGCTGATGAACCTGCTCGGCTGCCTCGACACGGCGACCTCAGGCCAATACGAGCTGGGCGGCGAGAACGTGGCCGGCGTGACGCGCGATCAACTCGCGGAGATCCGCAACCGCCGAGTCGGTTTCGTCTTCCAGAATTTCAATCTGCTCCCGCACATCACCGCCGCGGAGAACGTCGAGATGCCGCTGCTGTTCGGCGGAGTGAAGGTCCACGAGCGCCGGGAGCGGGCCCGCGATCTCCTGGAGCGCGTCGGCCTCGGCGACCGCGTCGAGCACAAGCCCACCGAGCTCTCCGGCGGCCAGATGCAACGCGTGGCCATCGCACGAGCCCTGGCCATGAACCCCGACATCGTCCTGGCCGACGAGCCCACCGGCAATCTCGACACCACCTCCGGCAGCGACATCCTCTCCATCTTCGCCGAGCTCTGGCGCCAGGGCCGGACCCTCGTGATCATCACTCACGACCCGGCGCTCGCGAAACGCGCTCACCGCGTCATCGAGATCCGCGACGGGAAAATCGTGAGAGACGACCAGAACGGGACGGGGCATGGTGAGAATCACGAGTAGGGCTGATTTGATTGACTCGACAAGAATCAATCGATTTTGATTGACCGACTAGAATCGCTTGAGGTGCCTAGCTTCGGACTACCAGACAACAATGCGTATGTGATTGAAATTGATGCTCGCGACGCCGGCCGAATTGAGCGTCTGCGATGGCCTGAAATCGTCGGTCAGCACCAATGGACCCTCTGAAGCGAGAATCCAGGTT
>DASQGS010000529.1:0-3082 GCA_035632455.1 Thermoanaerobaculia bacterium
AGCGCGCCGCCGGCGAGCTCGAGAATCGCGCGCCATGGCGGCCGCGTGGCGAGACCGAGCGGCCAGCGCCCCTTCTCGCAGATCGCGATCGCCCCGATCGTCGCGATGACCACGCTCGCGAGGGCGACGCACTGTCCATATCCGCCTTCGCCAAGCCGAGCGAGCGCGCCGGCACCGAGCAGCGCGGCGAGATAGAGCGCGGCAAAGAGAACGAGAGGCGCGATCAGCGAATCGATCTCCGCGAGGATGCGCCTGCCGGTCTGCTGATCGTGATTCATCGGAGTCGCTACAGCGGCAGATGCTGCGTCGATGAGAGCCATCCGCCGAGGACCTCGCCGATGACCACTGCCACGACGTCGACGTATAGGATTCCCGTCGCCGCCATGGTCGAGCGGATCTTCACCGTGCCCCAGACCATCGGATAGAGAAACAGGGGGCCGGCCAGACCCCATCCGATTCGCATCCAGAAGAAAATGCCGAGCTCCACCGCGATCGCGTAGAACTGCGAGCCATAGCCGGTGCCGTCGCGCGCGGCGTACGCGAGTGACGCCGCGACGACGAGGACCTTGGCGATCGAGAAAATCAGCGTCGCGATGGTGAGCCGCTTGAGCGGGTCGATGGCCATGCCGCGGACGACGAGGTACCAGTGGCCCAGCGTCATTGCCAGCGCCACGCTGCCGAGCAGAGCAATCGCGGAGATCGCGCCGGCGATGCTCCACGCCGGATTCGCGGGGCGGATCGCGCTTTGCCACGAGACGACGCCGAGGCTGATCCAGGCGGCGCCGAGAGCCACCGCCGAGCCTCGGTAGATCATGCGCTTCGGATAGCGGAGGACGAGCCAGACCACGACGGCGAGCGCGAGCACGCCGCCGCCTGCGAGCGCGAGCATGCGCGCGCCGGCCAGCGCATGCGCGAGGACGCCTCCGGCTGTGAGCGCTCCGCTGATCGCCAGGACCAGCCGGTAGAACTTGACGCCGGCGTTGCGGCGCCCGGCCAGCGGAAGAAAAACGTACAGCCCTGCGGCCAGCTCGATCAGGAATAGCGCGAGTAACAGGGTCTCACCGCACCGCTTCGCTCGCTCGGAGGAAGCGGAATCCTCTCGTTCGTAAGTTCGGAATCTCCTCGCTCAGCACGCTCACGGTCACAGGATAGAGGTGGCCGATGCCGATCGCGAGTCCCTTGGTCTCCGCCGCCGCGGCCAGCGCGGCGAGTTGGCGGCGCACGGCCGGCTCGCTCTGCACATCATCGAGAAAGACGCTGCGCGACGCCGTCGGAACGTGCAGCGCATGGGCGACGTCTTCGGCCACCGATCCGGTCGTGGTCCGCGAATCGATGAAGAACATCCCTTTCGGAAGCGCGGTGATGACCGCGGACATCACGCGCCGGCTCTTCGTGGCACGAGAGCCCATGTGGTTGTTCACGCCCTTGGCATACGGCACGGCGCGAACGTTCGCCAGGGTCGCGTCCTCGATCTCGCGCGCGGTCATCGTGGTCATGATCGCTCCGGCGCCGGGTGTGACCTCGGGGTCGCTGTGCCGCTCCGGCTCCATCGGGAGATGGCAAAGGATTTCCAACCCATTGCGATGAATGGCCTCGGCGGACGCCATCGCGTTCTTCGCGTTCGGCAGCACCGAGAAGCTGATGTTGGGATCGATGTGCATGGCGCTCTCGAGCGGCTGATGCTCGAAGCCGACATCGTCGAGGATCAGGACGATGTCTCCGCGATGACCGGTGATGCGCGGCCGGGCTGCGCCCTGCTCGGCGTTCGGCGCGGAGGTCCTCTTCGCGGTCTGGAATCGCCGGAGGATCAGCCGGTGCACATCGCCCGACCGGGTGACGATCAATTCGTTCCCCTTGCGGATCATGCCGATGTTGTCGCCACTGCGCCGAAGCGCGGCCGCGGCTTTGTCGAGGTCCATGACGGTCTCGATGATCGAGTCGTCGCCGCGCTGGTCGATCCTGTCGGCGGAGATGCCCGCGGTCTCGAGAAGCTTCAGGGCCTTGGTGATCGCCGGAGCCTGCTTCTCGGCGCGCTTGCTCTCGCGCTGCGAGCTCCAGTCGCGAAAAAACCGCCAGCCTAGGAACAGGATCAGCCCGGCGACAGGAATCAGCATCAGCAGAGAAATGGTCCTGAATGTGGAACCGCGCCGCCGAGGAATCGTCCGTTTGCCGGCCATGAAGATGGGGGATTCTCGCACATGAGGGGAGAGAGTGGAGTTCTTGAATCCCCTCTCCCCGTCAGTGTCGTAGGGCAAGAAACGCGGCACGTCGTTCGGGGAGAGGGCAGGGAGAGGGGCAACACAGCGGCATGATGTGGATTGACGCCATCGTGATTCGCTACGAATGTTTTCCCCTCTCCCCGAATTTCGAGCAGCGTTTCATGGCCTTACGACACTGACAGGAAGAGGGAGTTTTCCTGCCCTACAATCTCGCGTATGCCGGAGAAGCGATGGCAACGGATCTACGCGGTCGTCCGGCGTATCCCGCGAGGGCGGGTCGCGACGTATGGCCAGGTCGCGGCGCTGGCCGGCCTCGACGGACATGCCCGCCAGGCTGGATACGCATTGCACGCGCTTCCGGACGATCACGACGTTCCATGGCATCGCGTGATCAACGCCCGAGGCGAGGTGAGCCCTCGATCGAACGGCGATTCGCACGAGCTGCAGCGCCATCTCCTCGAGGCGGAGGGCGTGGCGTTCGATGCCCGCGGCCGCGTTGATCTGGCGCGATTTCAGTGGGAGAAACGGGCGCGCCCGCAGCGGGTGTCGTGATGAGACGACGGCGTCTGAGTGCCAGTTCGAAGACTCCGATCAGAGACTTGTTTCTGGCATTCCATCTCTCATGCTAATATGCATCGCAATGAGAGCCCCTATCAGCAAGATGCCTATCGTCGCTTCGGCAATTGTCCTTGCAATGGCCACGCTGTACCCAACTCCTGTCGACGCCAGCCCAGTCCACGAGATCAGGATCTTCACCGGCGCGCTTATCGTCCGCACGTTCGACAACCAGCGTGTCTTTGCGGCGATCGATTCACCTGGAAAAGCGACAGGCACCGGCGTCGCCGATCAACTCTTTCTCTACC
>DASQGS010000530.1:0-6058 GCA_035632455.1 Thermoanaerobaculia bacterium
GCGCACGGCCGCCGACTCGGCCGGCGTGAGCAAGCCGTCGACGAGTGGCCGCGCCAGCGTCTCGCGGTACTTCTGCACCAGCAAGGCATTCAGTGCGTCCATCGAGGGGGCATGTTCGAGCTCCTTGCGAAGCGTCGTGACCGATCGGCGGAGGGCGTCGCCGGCGACATCGCGGAACTGTTCCGTGGGTGTCCGCCAGCTCCGCGTCATCAACTCGTAAGGAAAATCGAGAAGGAGGTTTCCGGTGACTACCATCGCGTCACCGATGCGTCCACCGCCGGTACCGGCGATGCGGCGTCCGCGCACTTCGATTTCGTTGGTCCCTTCGAGCCTCGCCGGAAGACCGATGGCCTGCAGAGTCGCAACAGGCGCGGCCAGGAACTTCTCGTAGATCGCGTCGACGCGCAACGGCGAACGAGACACATGGAGTATGACCTGGTAGAGGAGCTGGTCGCGATCGAGAACGACCGTGCCGCCTCCGATCTGTCGATGGAGCACCGGATAGCCGTGCGCCTGGCAGAAGTCGAGGTCCAGCTCGACCTCCGGATCCTGGTGGTAGCCGACGCAGAAGTACGTCTCCGACGATCGGCAGAGAACGATCGTATCGGGTGAAGACTCCGTCATTCCCCGGGCCAGCCCGTGATAGAGGGCCTGCGAGCGGACGGCAGACACCTCGCCCAGATCGAGCAGACGGATCGGCTCCGTCAAAGGATTTCCTCCACGCGAGCCTCATGCCGGATCACCGCGAGGTCGTCGTTCGTCGGTTGGAACGGGTAATCGCGAAACTCCTCACCCGGCCTGTAGCTGCCGAATGGACGGTTGCACGCCAGCTTCCCGTTGCGATCGGGGCATCCGTTCGTCATGAACGGCGTGCCCGTGGCAATTGCAGTCTCGATGAAGGCGGCCGAGGCGCGAACCTGCTGGATCTGGCCGGCCGCGTCGAAGTGAATGGCCTCACGCGGCAAGTCGCGCTGTTCGATCAGGTACTTCGTCAGCTGGATTCGCCGCAGGCGCGTAATTGGTGCGCGCGGTTCGTCTGCCATCGCGGTGCCGGGCTCGGGGTTGAACGAGAAGAGGTAGGCCTCGATCTGCTCGGACCGCAGCTGATAGAAGAGATCGATCAGCTCGCGGTCGGTTTCTCCGAGACCCACGATCACGTGGGCGTTGACCTTGTGCGGGCCGTAAAGCCGGCGAGCGGCTCGCAGAATCTCCCAGTGCTGGGCCCACGAATGCGGACCACGCACACCACGGCCGCGAGTGCGATAGAAGACCTCCTCGCTGGCCGCGTCCAGGCCGACGCCGATGATGTCGGCACCAGCCTTGCGAATCCGAACCAACTTCTCCTCGTCGAGGAGCGTGGCCATGACCAGCGCGGAGATCGGCACCTCGCTTCGACGGCGGATACGCTCGGTCACGTCGATCAGATCGCGGTAGGCGCGCGGGTCCTGGACCTGGGCGATGCAGACACGGCCGACGCTCTCTTCGTGTTCGGCGACCTTCGCGGCCACTTCGTCGGTCGCGAAAACCGGCCAGCCGACGCGGATGAACGTGTTGTCCTGTGCCAGCCCCGGGCGCTCGCGTGCCAGCCCGCAGTACGAACAGTTGGCGAAGCATCCCTCGGGGTAATTGAGCAGCAGGTTCACGCAATCGCAGTGGACATCGCGGTAGGTGCGGCCGCTTTTCAACCCGATGGCCATCGCCGCGGCGATGCTGATGCGCACGTACTCGGGACTGGGCAGCGTCTGCTCGGCGTGCTGCTGGATCTCCTCGCGCGTCTTTGTGGTCACTTGCTACTCCATTTTGGATTTTGGATTTTAGATTTTGGATTTTGGATTTCTTCCGGATTTCGCTGGCAATCCAAAATCCAAAATCCAAAATCCAAAATCACCAATTCACCCCGCAGCACGCGTCGTGAAAACGCGGGGTCCTTCCTCGCTCCTGCGCGTAGGCCACGATTCCCTCGGCGGGATAGGCAATGCCATCGAGGCCGGCATCGATGGCGAGACGATCGATGGCCGTCTTCTGCGGGCCGATGGGGCGCGCACAGCCGAGCGAGACCGGGATGTCGGGGAAGGCGTCGCGGGCAGTCTGGAAGAACGCTCCGATCTCCTCGACGGCGGGCGGAGTCACGGTCGCCATGGCCGTGCCGTAGAGCGGCATCAGAATCACGAGCACCAGTAGCTTCGGACGGTGGCGCGCGATCATCTCGAGGGCTCGCCACTCCCCGAGCATCTTCCCGTAGTGAAGTCCCAGGATGATGTGCGGGACCAGCGGGACTCGGTGGCGGGAGAGTCGATCGAGAGCGGCCGCATACTCAGCGACGCCGACCTCGAGGTGGTAGACCTCGCGGATCGTCTCCTCGGCGCCGATGACGTCGAGCATTGCGCCGTCAAGGTCGACCTCTCCAAGGGCTGCAGCAGTCTCCTCGTCGGGAATCCCGGGATGAACGCGGACGGCGAGCCGCAGTTCGGTGCGAATCCGCTTGAGATCCGGCACATGGCGCAGCAACGGCACCCGGCCCTGCCTGTCGCATCCGCCGGAGACGAGAATCCCGCGCGCTCCGCGTCGAGCGAGCGCCTGCGCCTGTTCAAACAGCCCCGCACCATTCAGCGGCATCATGCCCTCGAGCACCCGCGATTGACAGTGGTCGCATTGCAGCGCACACGAGGCACCGGTCACGCTCAACGACACGAACGCGCCTGCGTCCTGGGCGTCGTATTCAGACGTCCGGTAGTCCTTCAGGCCCGGTGCGTAGAAGTGGATCTCGTCTCTCATTTGCGTTCGTGAGCGGCGAGCTCGGAATTGACCCAGTCAGTGACGGCCTTGCTCCCGTGAAGGAGCTGGGTGCGATCCGAGTCCCAATGAGATGCTTCAATGCGCAAGAGCCACCCTTCCCCGTAAGGGTCGTCGTTCAGGAGGCGCGGCTTCGCAATGACGGCCCGATTGACTTCAGTCAGCTTCCCTGAGACGGGAGCGAGTAGGGGCCGTACCATTTTCGCGGCTTCGACGGAGCCGATCGCTTCGCCGCGAGAAACCCGGCGCCCCGCTTCGATCAATTGAACATAGACGACATCGCCTAATGCGTCCTGACCGCCATCATCGATGCCGATTTCGATCTTGGATTTTGGATTTTGGATTTTGGATTCAACGCCGCCTGGGACCGTGACGATGTCGGCCCGGAGCCACATGTGCTCTTTCGGGTCGTAGTACAGGTCGTCGGGAAATTCGAACTCTTCGATCTTGACCATCACAACCTCTTTCGATTTTGGATTTTCGATTTTGGATTTTGGATTGAGGGCGGTGGGCAATCCAAAATCCAAAATCGAAAATCTAAAATTGGTTCACCCCGCGCACCGCATGCAATTGATCTCGAGTTGAGCGATCCGCGCCTGATAGAGCGCTTGCGCCTGCTGGCCGGTGACCAGCGCGCCACGCTCGGCATCGAGGTCGGTCGGGCGGATCCTCATCAGCCATCCCGCGCCGTACGGGTCCTTGTTGGCCGCGAGAATGTCGGCGCGGAAGGCTGCCTCATTGGTGGCCATGATTTCCCCGGACAGCACGGCCGGGAAAGGACCGACCCACTTGGCGCTTTCGATCGTGACGAGGCTCTGTCCGCGAGCGATGCGACGCCCCACAGTCTTGAAGCGAATGCTCACCAGCTTGCCGCAGCGTGTCTGGGCCGGGTCAGTCATGCCGAGAGTGACCTCGCCCGTTGGCTCGAAGCGAGCCCAGACGTCGTGCTCGACGTCGTAATGGAGCTCCTCCGGAATGTCGCATCCTCTGATGACCATTTTTAGATTTTAGATTTTAGATTTTGGATTGCGCCTCAAAATCTCAATCGCATTTGATTCCCTGGCTGTCGAGAAACGCCCGATACGTCTCGATTCCTGTCGGGCCCGAGGCGAGCGCCGCTTTCTCTCCTTCCCAGTCCGTCGGCTTGATCCTCACGATCCAACCTTCGCCGTAGGGATCGGAGTTGAGGAGCTTGGGGTTCTTACGCACGGCCTCGTTGACGTCGACGATCTCACCGCCCACGGGTGCGGGAACGGGTCCGACCCACTTGGCGCTCTCGATTGTGGCCACGCTCTGGCCTTTCGGCACGTTGCGCCCGACTTTCTTGGCGGTGAGGGTAAGGATGTTTCCGGCAAGGTGCTGGGCGACATCGCTCATCCCGATCACCAGAAGGCCTTCGCCTTCGGGCCGCGCCCAGACGTGCTTTTCGGTGAGGTAGTAGAGATCCTCAGGGATGTTGCAGCCGTTGATCGTCGTCATTGTGCGCATCCTCCAGGTGATAGAGCAGAACGTCAAAAGCCACGAGGCGGATCTCCCGCGAATACTCCTCGACAAACGAAGGGTCCTTGCCGCGCGGCTTGATCTGCTTGCGAATCGATTGTGGACAGAAAGGGCACTGCAATTCGTAGAAGAGCTTACCGCTCTGCGGATCTTGTGTCGTCTTTACCTCGGCCGCATGGACGTCGGCGGCATGCGCGTGGAGCGCTCGGCGCGGGCCGTCGAAGGTGCAATAGGGACATCTCATCGTCAATCACGTCATCTCGAGAGGCTGTGGAAATCGGTGATTGCCAAGACTTCCACTCACCACAGAGGCACAGAGAACACAGAGGTTCACAGAGAACCCTCTGTGCTTTCTCTGTGTCCTCTGGGCCTCTGTGGTGATTTCTTTGGGCCAGGCGCGACCGCAGGGGTCAATCGAGCCGCCGCCCCCGCTGCGGCGGGAAGAAGGGGTCTCACTCCCAAGTCCTATCGCGAATCCGCGTTCCACCGTTTCTCCAGTATTCGTGTGAGCCGCTCGCTCACATCATCGAACAAGCCGAGGAGGCCGGATGCACCGGCTGTCGCTCGAGCCTCGCGCGCTTCCACCTCATACGATGCCAGGCCAACCTGGCTCAGGTCGTTGACCCTTTCGATGACGCCGATCCGCGACAGGCCCGTCTGCTCCATGAGCGATGCGATCGCCACTCGCTCCTCGCCGGCGAGCAGGTGCAGGATGGCGTTGTTGACCGGGTCGACCGCGACGTGTAAGGCGCGAAGGACCATCTCAGACGCCACGCGCTCCCTGTCGTCGGGCGGAGGGACCGCCTGCAGCTGTCCCCCTTCCGGATCGCGAACGAAGCCGTCCCAACGCGACTGAGCCAGAAGGATGTCCCGCAACCGGGCCCAGAGGCCTTCCGCGAGCAGGTCGAGGTTCTTCTCGATTTCAGTTTCGGTCTCAGTCATGCGACCGCCTCTTCGACCAGCTCGGCGAGATCCTTCACTTCGATCTGCCCCTCGTGGCCGGAGGTCTTGACCGCGTCACGATACATCGTGGCGTCCTTCGGGCAGGCGACGACGAAGTGCCGCACATCCGGGATCTGAAGAGCCTCCTCAATGCGCTGTTCGGCGGGAGTGCGTACGCCTGGCGTGCGGGTGTCGCTCATCCAGATGCGGCCGCCGCCGGCGCCGCAACAGAAACTGTTCGCGCGGTTCCGTCCCATCTCCGTCAGTGTCAGCCCGAGGGCCTTCACCACGTTTCGCGGCGCCTCGGTCACCTCGGTGTAGCGCGAGAGATAGCATGGATCGTGATACGTGACCACACCTGAAAGCGGCTTGCGGACTGTTAGGCGTTGCTTCTCGAACAGCTCCGCGAAGATCTCGCTGTAATGGCGGACTTTGAAGGTTCCGCCGTGCTCCGGGTACTCGAATTTGAGCGTGTTGTACGAATGCGGGTCGGTCGTGACGATCTGCTGGAACTTCGCTTTGGAGAAGGCGGCGAGGTTCTTCTCCACAAGGACTTGATAAAGACCCTCCTCGCCGACGCGGCGCACGTCGTTGCCGGAGTTGCGCTCGCCATCGTAAAGGATGCCGAAATCGAGTCCGGACTTCTCGAAGATTCGCGCCACGCGTCGCGTCAGCTCCTGCAGGCTCGGATCGAACGAGGCGTAGTCGCCGACGAACCACAGCACATCAACGGGCTCCTTGCGCGCGTCCTTGACTTCAAACTCGAGCCCCTGCGTCCAGCGCCCGCGCTTGCGCCGGTTTTCGCCGAAGGAGTTGCCCGACT
>DASQGS010000531.1:0-13636 GCA_035632455.1 Thermoanaerobaculia bacterium
TACACTTCGTGACCGACGGCCTCGAAAGCGCCATGAATCAAGCGAAAGCTGCCGCCGCCGGAAAGTCCGTTGGGGTCCACGGCGCCGACACCATCCAGCAATGCCTCAACGCCGGACTGCTCGACGAGATCCACGTCGACATCCCAGCGCTTCTTCTCGGATCCGGAATTCGACTCTTCGACCACCTCGCCAGCACCCCAATCGTCCTCGGCAACCCGACCGTGATCCCGGGCGTCGGCGTGACACACCTGCGCTACCCGGTACGCAAGAGGTAGACCCGGGCAACGCATGACACTCATCTGCCAATCCTGCGATCGCGAGATTCCTGACAATCGCATCATTTGCTCGTTCTGCAACGAGCGACCATCGAGCCCGCGCCCGGCGTCGTCCGCGGTCGAACGAGCCTACCCTTCGGCGAAGAAGTTCGTGATCCTAAGCTTTGCCGTCGGCTGGGTTCTCTCTCCGTTTGCATTCTGGCGCGCGCACAACGCGGTGCGCCTTTACCACGCCACTCGAACTGACGATCCAGACATGCTTCGGAAACTGCACCGGTGGCGCGCGCTTGCGGCGACACTCGTGCTTGCATGGATAGCACTCATCGCGCTGGAGGTTTACTACATCCGCGATGCAGGTGCCACCGCTGGGTAAACCGCCGCAGAGGTGCGAATGGTGGCTTCGAGGTTTCCGTACGTTCTCTTCGACTGGGGCGGGACGTTGATGTCCGAGGACGGTCCCGCCGAGATCGCGATGGCGTACTGGGATGAAGTGAAGGCTATTGCGGGCGCGGCAACCACGCTCGCAACATTGGCGCCTCGACACAGCCTCTGCCTAGCGACGAATGCCGTCGTGTCCGGGCGCGAGCAGATCGAGTTGGCACTGGAACGTGCATCGCTGCGCCGGTACATCTCGCAAATCTTCTGCGCCGCGGAGATCGGCGCCAGGAAAGAGAGCCCGGCCTTCTGAGCGGCCGTGACCTCCATGCTTCGCGTCGGTCCAGACGAGGTTGTGATGGTCGGTGATTCACTCGAACACGATGTAATCGCTCCACGGCGGGCCGGCATCTTCTCCGTTTGGTTCAACGAGAACAACAGGCATGACGCCGCAGCGATGGAGGTGCCAACCATCAGCAGGCTTTCCGACCTCGTGCCGCTCTTGCATGAGCCGCCGCGCTAGCGTTTGCAGCGGACCTGGCTCGGCAGTCGCGTCCCCGACTGCGTTACCATAGCGCGCGGCGGGCCAAGCCGCTTAAGCACAGGTCTGTTGCGTGTCACATGCATTCACTTTTCGAGCTCCTCGGCGATCTCGAAGCGTCACATATCCACTTCACGCTCGGTCGCTGCCGCCCGGATACCGTTCTCGTGACGCTGACACTCGTTGGCGAGCGCGTCGAGATCGATGTCTTCGACGACGGTCATATGGAAGTATCGAGATTCAAGGGCGATGAGAGCGTCGTGGGTGGAATCGAGATGGTGAACGAGATCATTCGGTCAGGGCGGGAGCCCGCCTGACATGGACCGCCCAACCGGCGCATAAAGCGGCCCGGCTTAGCCTGCCTGTCGCGTGGCGGTCCGCAGGCAGGGTTGGCTACAATCTTGCGTCGCGGGCCCGGCCGCTCAGGCGCAGGTCCGTCGGGCGGCGGAATAGCTCGTAGATTGGTATCATTCCGAGGAACATGACGAAGCTCGAATCGATCGAACGCGAAGTCGAAAAGCTGACGTCGGAAGAGCTTGCGACGTTTCGGGCCTGGTTCGTCGAGCACGACTGGGCGGCCTGGGATCGCGAGATCCAGAAGGATTCCGCCGAAGGCCGCCTTGACCGCTTCGCGGCTGAGGCGCTGGCGGAGCTCGAGCGCGGCGAGACCACCGAGCTTTGAGCCACCGAGCAGCAAAGCGTTTCTGGCGCAACTTCGCAGATCTGCCCGCGGAGATTCAGGAGCTTGCGAGAGAGAGCTTCGAGCTCCTGAAGGCCAATCCACACCATCCGTCGCTACACTTCAAACGCGTTGGCAAGTATTGGTCAGCGCGCATCGGCGGGTCGTACCGCGCGCTCGGGCAGGATTCGCCAGCCGGCATCGTCTGGTTCTGGATCGGCCTTCACGAAGAATATGAACGTCTCATTCACGAATGATGAGCCCGTCGCCCACTTAGCGCCTGCAGCGGACCCGGCCCGGTTGGGCGCAGAGCAGGTTGCCTGAACTTTCCAATCGCGGGGTCGGGCCGTTGAGGCGTTGGCCAAAAGAGAAACCGATGCCAAGAACGAAGTCGATCTTTCTTGATTCTATTCGACAGGTCGTGAATGGCGAGATCGACGAAGTTTCCCGCCGGTTGGAGGGCAGTCCCTCGCTGGCCACGGCGCCGGCTGAGGTTGGTGCTGCGCGCCACGGCGCAGCGGATTTCTTCTTCAGCGAAATTGCTCACTACCTGTACGCCGGCGACACGGCTCTTCACATGGCGGCCGCCGCGTTTCGGCGTCCGGTCGCGGAGCTCCTCGTCGCGCACGGGGCCGATTGCCATGCCAGGAATCGCCGGGGAGCCCAGCCGCTTCATTACGCGGCGGACGCCAACCACTGGGATCCGAGCGCACAGGCTGAGACGATCGAGTACCAAACAGGTGCGTCAGGCTGCGACAAGTGAGTGGCTTCAGGCCTTGCTCAGAGGATCCGGCTGATCAACGGCTGAGACCGACCGGGGCCGCCATTCCCTAGCTCGCAGGCCGCAATGTGCGGAGAACTTCGGGAGGGGCAAACAACAATCCGCCCGAAACGACAACGTTGCGAGAGGTTTGTGGTTTTTGCAGCTCTTCGCCGGTCACTTGATCCTTCTTCAATCTCTCGAGAAACGCCTCAGCCGCACCGTCGAGCTTTCCGTCGGGCCCGAGCGAATATAGGGCGTAGAGCTTGCGCGTCTCGGAGATGACGAAGTGATATTGCCGTCCCCATGGATCGACATGGGGTGGTGAAGGCCTGCGCGGGAACGTGTTCGCGTAATACCACTCGAGCTGCTGATCGAGTTTCGACAATACGCCGTCGCGTGGCACGCCGGCGGGCGCATAGTGTGAGTCGTTGTCAGTGGCGTATGCCTCGAGCGCCGTCATGAGCCAGCGCAGGTCGTCCCACGCGCGCTGCGGTGCGCTCCTCTCTGCTCGAGCTGCCCCAGGGGTGTGGGTTCGCGTGTCCGGTTGTGCCGCGGCCGGGACGGAAGCGAGGAAAACGACGCTGGCAGCGATCAGTAGAGCTCGGCTCATGTATCACTCCTGTCTGCTCCACATTGTAACCGCAGTGAACGATCGGCTGGAGGCCCGCGCCGCGATACCTCAGCTCACCTGGCGCCCAACTTGGGCGCGCGCACGCCGTCCGATCACGCGCGACACCGCCTGCGACTCGAGCCGTGACATAGCATTGAAGCGCGATTGACGCGAGATCGTCATCGCTTTGATGCGCGCTGCGCGCGGGGTCCCCTCACCCGCGCTTCGCGCCGCCCTCTCCCGTCGGGAGAGGGCTTTTCCTTGGCTCGACTCCCGAGACCGCAAATGCGAGCTCGCACCCGAGCCCACACCCGAGCTGTACCCGCACCCGCACCCGAGCCCGGCCTTTGACTTTCGTGTCGATTGCATCGGCAAGCGTCCACACTCGAGTGGCTGGGGAATCGAGCGGGAATGACACAACCTTGCGAAGAGCTCTCAGCGTCCTCTGCGTCTCTGCGGTGAAACGCTTCTCCTTGGTCCCGAGCCCCGAGCCCGCACCCGCACCCGAGCCCGGCCTTTGACTTTCGGGTCGATTACATCGGCAAGCGTCCACACTCGAGTGGCTGGGGAATCGAGCGGGAACACAACCTTGCGCCTCAGGATGACACGCTTCGCGGCCTTCGCGTCTTCGCGTGAGCCGCTTCTTTCAATTCAACATTCAACATTTCGATGCGCCCTCCTCTGCTACCCTGCCACCGCTCATGTCCACGAAGATCCGGCGGTACACGCTCAAGCCCGCGGCGAAGGCGGCGAAGGCGTATCGCGTTCGATACGAGGACGAGCTCAACTCCGAGCAGCTCGAGGTCGTGCAGGCCGGCGACGGGCCGTTGCTGGTCATCGCCGGCGCGGGCAGCGGCAAGACCCGGGCGCTCACGTATCGCGTCTCCCGGCTGATCGAGGACGGCGTCGATCCCTCGGAGATTCTCCTGCTGACGTTCACGAACAAGGCTTCGCGCGAGATGCTGAGCCGCGTCGAGCAGCTCGTGACCATCGACACCCGGCGCATCTGGGGCGGCACGTTCCACTCGGTGGGCAACCGCCTGCTACGGCGGTTCGCGGATTCCATCGGCTACCGCTCGAACTTCTCGATCCTCGACGACGAGGATGCCCGCGAGATGATGGAGAGCGCCGTTTCCTCGCTCGGCATCAAAACCCTCGACAAGCGCTTCCCGAAAGGCGACGTGCTGCTCGACATCTACTCGCACATGCTCAACACCCGCGAGCCCCTGGAGATCCATCTCGAGCAGCAATATCCGCAGTTCATGATCTACGTCACCGAGATGATCAACGTGTTCCGCCGCTACAAGGACAGGAAGCGCGACGCGAACGTCATGGACTTCGACGATCTGCTCGTCAATTGGAAGATCGTCCTCGACGAGCATCCCGATCTCTCCGAGCCGCTCAAGCGCAAGTTCCGCCATATCCTCGTCGACGAGTATCAGGACACGAATCGCCTCCAGGCGGAGATCGTCGATGCCATGGCCTCGGTGCGGCGCAATGTGATGGTCGTCGGCGACGACGCCCAGTCGATCTATTCGTTTCGGGGGGCGTCGTTCGAGAACATCCTCACGTTTCCGCTCCGCTTCCCGGACGCCGCGATCTACAAGCTCGAGACCAATTACCGGTCGAGCCGGCAGATTCTGGCGCTGGCCAACGCCGCGATCGCCAACAATCGTTTTCAATTCCGGAAGGAGCTTCGGGCCGTGCGCGGCGACGGGCCGGAGCCGGCGGTTGTCGGCGTGGACGACGTCTACGAACAGGCGTCGTTCGTGGCCCAGCGCATCCTGGAGTTGCGTGACGAGGGCGAGAAGCTGAGCGACATCGCGGTGCTCTATCGCTCGCATTACCAATCCCTGGAATTGCAGATGGAGCTCTCGCGGCGCCTCATTCCGTACGAGATCCGCTCCGGCGTCCGCTTCTTCGAGCAGGCGCACATCAAGGACGTCCTCGGCTATCTGAAGATCGTCGCGAATCCGCGCGATGAGCTGTCGTGGAAGCGCGTGCTGAAGATCTACCCCAAGATCGGCGAGAAGACGGCGACGGAAGTCTGGTCGCGCATCTCCGAGGCCGTCAATCCGCTGGAACGCTTCCTGCGCGGGCTCAAGGACATCGGCGGGCGCGGCACCGCGGCGAGTCTCGACTCGGCGCGCGAGGTGCTGCGTCTCCTCGACTCCGAGGGCATGAAACGAAATCCGTCCGAATCGATCCGCCTCATCGTCGAGCGCGGATACGGCGATTACGCGCGATCGAAGTTCCCGAACGCACAGGCCCGGCTCGACGATCTGGAGCAGCTCTCGCAGTACGCCATGCGCTGGGACGACGTGAACGAGCTGCTCGACGAAGTGGCGCTCGCGAATCCAATCGCCGGCGAGGACGTGGCCGTTGCCGGTCCCGACGACGAGAAGGTCGTGCTGTCATCGGTGCATCAGGCCAAGGGCCTCGAGTGGCGCACGGTCTTCGTGATCTGGCTCGCCGACGGGCGCTTCCCCTCGGCGCGCGCGTTGCGAGTGCCCGGCGGAATCGTGCGGGTTGAGGGACGAGGGACGAGGGAAGACGGACGAGAGGCTACCGCTATCGGGGAGTTGCCTGCCGATTTCGTGAGCATTTGGCAGGCCGACTTGGCAGGGTCGGCGCTTGTCCCTCGTCCCTTGTCCCTCGTCCCTCAAGACGTCCCTGGTCCTTCGTCCCTTGTCCCTGATTCTGTCCCTCAAGCGCGCGAGATCGTGATCCCTGGCGAGGAAGAGGAGCGGCGCCTTTTCTACGTCGCGGTCACGCGGGCCATGCAGGAGCTCTACCTCGTCTTCCCGGTGATGGCCCGCGATCGCATGAGCATGGATGTGCTGATGGAGCCTTCGCGCTTCATCCGCGAGCTTCCGGGCGATTGTTATGAGAAGTGGGTAATCGGGAGCGAATAGGTCAGCCCTTCGCCTCCTCGGCGAACAGCCACTCGCGTGCTACCTCAGGATCCTTGGTTGTGAACAGGCGGCCTCCTCGGCGGGCGGCGGCTTTCATGGCGAACTCGTTGACCACCGAATCGGGATGAACCAGGGCCACGAGCTTTGTGGCGCCAAGGGTGTAGGCGCCGTGGGAGCCGGCGAGATAGCGGTCGATCTCGCCGAGCATGCCCGTCACCTCGCGGCAGTCGCAGAAGATCCGGCTGTGCCCGCCGAGGCGGGCACGCCGGCCCATCTCGTCGATGAGCTGCAGGAGCGTCCGGATCTGCCACGATCCTTCGACTCGAGCCAGAAGGTGATCCGGCGTGTCCTCGATCTCCCAGGTCAGAGGCATTGTGGCCCTCACCTTACACCGAAAAGAACTGCGCCACGGATGGCCTGATGAAAGCAGAAGGCAGAAGTGGATCACGTGAAAGTGGACGATCCAGCGAAGTCCCTACGGGACTGTGGTGAATGGCTCCTAAACGCTCCGTGCGAGTGGTTCGGGTGGCGTCTGTGGTCACCGAAAGCGGCGGCCGCTCTGAAGTTTGAAGATTTTGGGCTCACGCCCTGGGCTTCAGCTCTGGCGCGCCTTCGGCGCTACGGCCAGCGCAGACAGGACCCTACGATTTCTGCCCGACCACAGGCGAAAAATGATCCGCTCGCGCGCCGGCGCAACTTTTGGCAGGAGATAATGCTATAAGCAAAGTCGCCATTGGGCAAAAGGGTGGGCCGTTGCGTAACGCCACAGCCTCCGCCGGCGTCGTAGGCACTACGCCAATTGTCGCGGTGTACTTGTGGCATTACATTGGATCGAATCCCTCATGAGCGACGGAAGCTCCGGATTATCGGTTCAGGACCAGGCGGGGCGTGCAGACACGTACCGCATGCTCATCGAGCATTCGCTGTTCGGCACGGCGATTCTGGACAAAGACGGGCAGGTTCTGTATGCGAGCCCGCGCATGGCGCAGTTCTACGGGCTGACGCCGGAGGAGGCCGTCGGGCGGAACGGCGTGGACCTGCTCATCCCCGAGGATCGGGAGCGGGCGCGATACCGCCTGGCGCGGTACTTTGCCGGGGAGCAGGTGCCTTGGTTCGCCGAAGGGCTGCGGCCATTGCGCGCTGATGGGGCCCTTGTCGAGCTGGAGCTCAGTGCGTCGCCCGCCGAGCTCGATGGCCGGCGAGTGCTCATGGTCTCGGCCATTGACATGACCCTGCGGAATCGCACGCAGCGCGTGCTGAACAAAGTCGCCGAAGCCGTCAGCTCGAAGATCGGGCAGCAGTTCTTCGCCTCGCTGGTCTTGAATCTGACGACCAGTCTCGGCGTCGACTACGCCTTCGTCGGAGAGGTCCTCCCGGGCACGAGCTCGGCTCGGATGATCGCCGTGGCCCAGGACGGCGTGATCGTCGAGGGGATGACCTACGACCTGGCCGATACGCCGTGCTCGACAGTCGTCGGTGCGGAGCTTTGCTGGCATCCGTCGGGCGTGCAGAGTCTCTACCCGCGCGACGAGCTGCTCGTGGAGATGGGCGTGAACGCCTACGCCGGCACGCCGCTGATCGACTCCTCGGGCATGCCGATCGGACTTCTGGCGATCATGAACCGGCGCGAGATGCCGCGCGATCCGGTCGCCGAAGCGGCGTTGCAGATCTATGCCGTGCGAGCGGCCGCGGAGCTGGAGCGGCAACGCGCGGAGCGGGCCCTGGTCGCCGCGAATCATGTCGTCAGGCGCAGCGGAGAGAAATACTGGCGCCTGTTCGCGAACCTTCCCGTCGCTGCGTGGGAGAGCGATTGGTCGGCGGTCCTGAGCGAGCTCCAGGGGCAAGGGATCGAATCGGTCGACGACGCCAAGGCGGCGCTCGCGAAGGATCCCGTCTGGTTCGCCCGTTTGGCGGCGAAGTTGAAGGTTGTCGAGGTCAATCGCGCGGCCCTCGCGCTGGCTGGTGTGTCCGACAAGGATGCATACGAGAAGTGGATTGCGACCACCGCCTATCCGCCGGAGGCGATGAGGCAGTACATCGTCGCCGCGGCGCCTCTCGTGTTGTTCGAAAGCCCCACGGTCACGTTCGAGATTACCCTTCGCCGGCCTGACGGTGAGCTGATCGAAGTGTTGATGCTTCTGGCGCGCGCCGAGAACTGGCGGGAGAACCGGTCGATGTTTGCGATCGCCGTCGACGTGACCGACGCCAAGCGCGCCGAGCGCGGCCTCGTGCGCGCAAAGGGGTACGTCGACAACCTCATCGAGACCGCGAACGTCATGATCCTGGAGTTGGATCTCGATGGGAAGGTCCTGCGATTGAATCGAATGGGAGAGGAGATCACCGGCTACCGGCGCGAGGAGCTCCTGAACCGGTGCTGGTTCGACATCATGATGCCGCCGCGCCGCGCCCCGCACGCCGAGGCGTACTTGCGCGGGCTGAGGGAAGGAAATCTGCGGCGCGTCAACGAGAGCCCGATTCTCACGCGCGACGGCTCGGAGCGGATCATCTCCTGGCGCAACAGCGAGGTCCGCAACGACGACGGCGCGATCATCGGATCGCTCTCGTTCGGAAACGACGTCACCGAGCGCCGCAACGCCGAAGCGGAGCGGGAGCGTCTGCAGAAAGCGATGGAGCTCGTGCTCGCGGAGTGGCGCGGGACGTTCGACACGGTGAACACGCCGATCGTGATCGCCGACGCCGCGGGGACTGTCACGCGCGTCAATCGCGCCGCGCGCGATCTCGCGAACAAAGCATTCGCCGAGATCGTGGGCCATCCGGTCGCCGAGTGTGGTCCGGGCGAGCCGTGGCAGACGGCGTCCGAGCTTGTGCGCTACATGGTGAGCGAGAGCCACGCGACCTCGGCCGAAACGAAGGATGAGGCGGGCCGGACCTGGGACATCAGCATCGCCCGCTTCTCGATCGACGAAGACAGCGCCCCGCGATTCATCCTCGTGCTCTGGGAGATCACCGGGATCGTGGAGCTGCAGGAAGCCCTGCGGCGCGGCGAGACGATGTCGGCAATGGGGACGCTCGTCGGCGCCGTGGCTCACGAGGTGCGCAATCCCCTGTTTGGCATCTCGGCAACGCTCGATGCCTACGAGGATGAGTTGCGCAATCCGGCGCTCGCCGAGTGCACGAGCGCTCTTCGTGCCCAGGTGCACCGCCTGACGCAGCTCATGCAGGAGCTCCTCGATTACGGCAAGCCGCCGGTGATGAGCATCGAGATGGCCCGGATCGACGAGGTGATCGGCGAGGCGATGGGAAACCGCGCCACGCTGGCGCGAGAGTCCGCCGTGACGATCGCGGCCGAGGTGCCGGCGATGCCTCCGGTACTGATGGACCGGTTGAAGATGCGCCAGGTTTTCGAGAACCTGATCGACAACGCGCTGCAGCACTCGCCGCACGGGGGAGTGGTTCGCCTCAGCGGCGAGCTCGTCGCGCAGGGCGGCCGCAACTGGCTGGAGCTTCGCATCGAGGATCAGGGTCCGGGCTTCGCCGCCGAGACTCTCGACCGCGTGTTCGAGCCGTTCTTCACGAAGCGCTCCGGCGGCACGGGCCTCGGCCTGTCGATCGTTCAGCGGATCGTGGAGGAGCACTCGGGACGCGTGACGGCCGGGAATCGGAATGGCGGAGGGGCGGTGATTACGGTGAGGTTGCCGATGACAGGAGAGTGAGCAGTGGTCAGTGGTCAGTGGTCAGCGATTCGCGTCATCCTGAGCCGGCGAAACCCCGAAGGGGTGGAGCGCGGCGAAGGATCTCCTTGGCAAGAGCCACGATTCGCGCACGATGATCCTTCGCCGTCTACGCGGCTCAGGATGACGCAAGCGCTCTCGCCCAACCCCATTTCTGCTTTCTGCTTTCTGCCTTCTGCTTTCCAGAAACATGACTGAGCTCACCCGCAATCGCGTGCTGGTCGTCGATGACGAAGCGGTCATCCGGACGGCGGTGCGCCGATTCCTGGCGAATGCCGGGTATGAAGTCACCGAGGCCGACAGCATGCGCAGCGCGCTGGCGCAGATGCGCAAGAGCGGGGCCGATGCGGTGATCCTGGACTACAAACTGCCCGACGGCACGGCGCTCGATCTTCTTCCGCAGTTGCATTCGATCAACTCCGGCGTGGCGGTGATTCTGCTGACCGCGCACGCCACCGTCGATCTCGCGGTATCGGCGATGCAATCGGGAGCAGATCACTTCCTGACGAAGCCGATCGATCTTCCGGCATTGCGCGTCGTTTTGGAACGGGTCATCGAGGGGCAGCGGAACCGGCAGGCGGAGCTCGTGGAGCAATCGCTGCAGACGCGCAACGCCACCGACCCCTTCACCGGCACGAGCGCGGCAATCCGGCGGCTGACCGAGGAAGTGCAGCGCGTGCTGCAAACCGACCGGCCGATTTTGATCCAGGGCGAGACCGGCAGCGGGAAGGGCGTGCTGGCGCGATGGCTGCACCGCAACGGGCGCCGGCGGCAGGAGCCGTTCGTCGATCTCAACTGTGCGGGATTGTCGAAGGAGTTTCTGGAGAGCGAGCTGTTCGGCCACGAGCGCGGCGCATTCACCGGCGCGGTGCAGAGCAAACCGGGACTGCTCGATCTCGCCCATCGCGGCGCGCTCTTCCTCGATGAGATCGGCGACGTCGATCTGCAGGTCCAGCCGAAGCTGCTCAAGGTTCTCGAGGAGAAGCGCTACCGCCGCCTCGGCGACGTGAAGGATCGCATCGCCGACATTCATCTCATCGCGGCCACCCACCACGACGTCCAGCGCTTGGTGCGCGAGAGGAAGTTCCGCGAGGATCTCTACTTCCGCATCAGCACGATCGTCCTCCGACTCCCGCCGCTGCGCGAGCGCGTCGACGACATTCCGCTCATCGCCCAGGAGATGTTGGAACGAGTGGCCCACGACATCTCGCGCGTCGGGGTGACGCTGGCCGAGCCGGCCCTCCGCGCGTTGCAGGAGTATCCGTGGCCTGGGAACCTGCGCGAGCTGAAAAACGTGCTGGAGCGAACGCTGCTGCTCACCGACGGCGATGTGATCCGGCGCGGCGATCTGCGGTTCGAGCGCGCGGCTCCGGGAGGCTCCACCGACGACACGAGCCTCACTCTCACCGAGCTCGAGGCCCGGCACATCGCACGCGTGATCGCGGAGGAAAATGGTGTCATCGAGCACGCCGCGAAGCGCCTCGGCATCACGCGCAACACGCTCTACTACAAGATCCGCAAGCACAGGATCTCACTGCACAAGAATTAGAAAATCGTGTTTGAATAATTGAAATCGCGAGTTTCGTGCATAAAGACGGAAACGCACAAGCTCATTTGCTGAAAGCGTTTACACGTCTCCCGTCTCCATGCCGGGAACTGGTACGGGGGTTGCGATGAGGATCGGACATGGCCCAGTCCGATCCGATGTCACATGCCCCGAAGATGCTCGTCATCGATGACGACGCCTCCATCCTTCTTGCCTTTAAGAAGTACTTCTCGAAGCACGGCTTCACAGTCGAGATCGCTCGCGAGCGCGAGGAAGCCGAAGCGCTCATCGCCACGACCCGGTACGTAGTAGTCATCGCCGACGTCCGGCTCACTTCCACCGGTTCGCGGGAAGGCGTGGAGATCCTCCGCTTCATCCGCAGCCAGTCGCGCGGCACGCTGGTTGTGATCCTGACCGCGCACCGCTCGCACAACCTCGAGGCCGTAGTGCGGCACCTCGGGGCCAATGCCTTCCTGCAGAAGCCGGCCGCGCTGGCCGACATCGCCAACGTCATCAACTCCCTCATGGATAGCCATGCCTAACCAGACGCTGTTGCACACGATTCTCGCGCCGGGCGGACTGTCGACGGTCTTCCAGCCGATCTACGAGATTCAGGCC
Source organism: Thermoanaerobaculia bacterium (assembly GCA_035632455.1). Classification (GTDB taxonomy): domain Bacteria; phylum Acidobacteriota; class Thermoanaerobaculia; order Gp7-AA8; family Gp7-AA8; genus DASQGS01. The sequence continues at coordinate 12,015 of DASQGS010000531.1, forward strand.
GGTCAGATCGAGATCTTCGCGCTCGAGGCCCTGACGCGCGGCCCAAAGCTGTCCAACCTCGAGCGCGCGGAGGTGCTGTTCGAGTACGTACGCCGGAAGTCGGCCGAGCCAGCCGTCGACCGCGCATGCATCGAGCTGGCCTTGCGGGAAGCGGCGCGGATTCCGCTGAACGTCGCGCTGTCGATCAATGTCCACGTGGCCACGCTCGAGCGCGACGAGGCTTTCGACCGCTTCCTTGCCGGCTGCTGCGAAGCGACGGGCATCAATCCCTCGCGGATCGTCCTCGAGATCGTCGAGCAGCAGCGCTACTGGGATGCGACCCGTTTCCACAGAATGGTGCGCAAACTGCGGGACGACGGCGTGCGCATCGCCCTCGACGACGTCGGCCGCGGCAATTCCAACTACCGGATGATGGTCGAGGTCCGCCCCGACTTCGTGAAGGTGGATCGCTACTTCGTCGAGGGCTGCGACGTCAACGCCGGCGCGCTTTCGGCCATCGAGTCGATGGTGCTGCTGGCCACGAGGCTCGGCGGCCGCGTGATCGGCGAGGGCATCGAGGCCACGGCCGAGCTCGCGGCGGTCACCGATCTCGGCATCGGCCTCGTCCAGGGATTCCTCCTCGGCCGTCCCCGCACCGCCTGCGAATTCATCAACGACGCTCAACCCGGTCCTCGCAAGTTCGCGAGCGAGATCAACCACGTCACGCACGTCCACTGACTCGAGAAAAGAGAGAGACCTATGCGACAACACAAGATCCTGCTGGTCGACGACTCCAACACGATTCTGATGATGGAGAAGTTCATTCTCGCCAAGTGCGGCTTCGAGCTCGTGACCGCATCGAACGGCGAGGAGGCGCTGCTGAAAGCGCAGCAGCACAAGCCCGATCTCGTCCTGATGGACGTGATCATGCCGAAGATGAACGGGTTCGAGGCCTGCCAGGCCCTGCGCGCCATCGAGGCGACGAAGGACACCCCGATCATCATGGTGACCACGCGCGGCGAGGCGGCCAACGTGGAGGCTGGATGGCTGAGCGGCTGCAATGACTACGTCACCAAGCCCATCAACGCCGTCGAGCTGCTGGCGAAGGTCCGGAATCTCCTCGGCGATCCAGTCAAGGCGGGGGTGTGATCATGCCGGACGAGACCAGCCGCCCCTACGTCCTCAAGCTCCGCAACGAGCTTCACCGTTACGCCCAGGACCTCCTGCGCGAGAACGAGAAGCTGCGGGCCGTGACTGCAAGCCTGGAGAGCGACCGCCGCCAGCTCGAGCTGGAGCTGTTGCAGGCGCGCGACGCCGCTGAGCTCCGCGACGACAGCCGCCGCAACGTCGAGATTCTCGAGAAAGAGATGCTCCGCATGGCTGCCGAGCTCGCCACCGCCCGCGATGAGCGCGACCGCTACAACTGCGAGCTCACCACACTTCGCGACAACCTCAGCAGCATCGAGTCGGAGAACCGCAAGTACGTCGAGCTCTACCAGGAGATCGAGCAGCACAGCAGCAATCTCGCCAATCTCTACGTGTCGAGCTATCAGCTTCACTCGACCGTGGCCCGCGAGGAAGTGCTCGGCCGGATCCTGGAGATCGTCATCAACCTCATTGGCTCCGAGGAGGTCGGGATCTTC
>DASQGS010000532.1:0-7097 GCA_035632455.1 Thermoanaerobaculia bacterium
CGGGGCGCCCCTACGAGACCGCGCTCGCGGCGCGGCGGGTGGCGCGCGCCGATTCCCACTCGTCCGCTTCAGGTGCGAACAGGGCGAGGCGGATCTTCTTGTACTCCTTCGTCGGATAGAGAGCCCGCTTCTCGCTGAGCCCGTTGTCGGTCGCGAGGTCGTTGATGATCGACTCGCACTCGTCCACCGAACGGCCGTGGACCGTCGTGTAGAGGTTGTAGGGCCAGTCGTTGTAGACCGGGCGGAGATAGCAATGGGAGACCGCGCGGTTCTGCGACATCTTGAGGCCGTACTCGTCGGCGTTGCCGGCCGGAACGATCCAGACGCCGAGCGCGCTCGCCGAGAATCCCGGTTTGCGCGATAGAACGACCGCGCCGTAGCGACGCATCTGGCCGCGCGAGATCAGAGTTTTCGCCGTCGCGATCAACCCGTCGGCGCCGATTCCCGAGCCGCGGACGAGTGCGTCGAACGGCCTCGGCTGGAGCGGGAGATCGCGTTGAAGAAGGCGAATGCACTCGATCTCGTGGGCCGAGGGAGGTGGAACCGGATCGCCATGGGGTTGATCCGCGCCGTCGCCGAGATACATCTCCGAGCCGTCGGCATTGCTGTTCTTGTAGAGCTTGAGCGTCGGCAGCGGGCGGACGACCTCGCACTCCGCCTCGACGCCGAGGATCTCGATGGTCCGGTCGATGCCCAGCCGCGAGCCGGCGGGCACGGCGATCGTGAACCAGAGATTGAAATCGTGATTGCGCTTGTAGTTCTGAGTGACGCCGGGATGGGCATTGATGGTCGCCGCTGCGTCGTCGATTTTCTCCGGCTTGACGCATGCGGCCACAAGACACGATCGATAGCCGAGCGCGCGCATGTCGAACTGGCCGGCGATGTTCCTCACCAGACCATCGCGCTTGAGGCGCTCGGTCCGCTTGATCACTTCCTTCTCCGACATGTCGATCATCTGTCCGATCACCGCGTACGGGGTCGAGATGAGCGGAATGTCGCCCTGCAGAGTACCTATGAGGTCTCGGTCGCGTTGATCGATGTCCTGCATGTGGGTCCTCGGTACGTGAGGTTGCGTTGGGGAGTGTTGAGCACGATTGTAGCTTCTTCGAAGATGGCGGAGGAGTGTTTTTTCACGACCGCCTCATCTCCGCAAGGAACACTTGACAACCTCCGGAAAATGACGTTACCAATCGTCTCTCGGCGGAAGCGGCGACGATGTCTCGTCGATCATGCGAATGAGCGGAAACTCGTCCCCGGCGAGACGCTGACTGGCACCACCGGGAGCCGCACCCGGCTCCCGCAGGCGCTCCGCGGCCCAGTGCCGATGCGCGGCCGCCGCAGCCTCGAGCGGCTTGCGATCGATCGCGCAGAAGTCCGCCGGAAATGCCGCCAGCCTCTTCAGCGCCGCGTCGAACAGCCGAACGCCGCCGCGCAGAGTTCCGCGCTGAAGGTGGTGGTATGCCGCCGCGAGCTGGATCATCCCCTGCAGAAACTGCACGATCTCGGACTCGGCGACCAACCACAGCTCCTCCCACGATTCGTGCGCCTCCCAGAACTCTCGTGCGTTGAAGTGCGCGACCCCGGCAAGGAAGCCGGTGCGGAAATCGGGCTTGGAGTCGGTCATCAACGTCAACAACTGCGCAACTTGTTGCAGATCGCGGCGGTGAAATCGGACGTCGTTCCGGTGCCGCCGATGTCGCGCGTTCGATGGCCGGGACCCTCGGCAAGGACGCTGACGATCGCCTCCTGAATCTTCCTGGCCGCTGCCATCTCGCCGAGGTGCTGCAGCATCAACACCGCGGACTGCAGGAGAGCGAGAGGGTTGGCCCGGTTCAGCCCGGCGATGTCGGGCGCGCTGCCGTGGACCGCCTCGAACACCGCGCCGTTCTCGCCGATATTCGCGCCGGCCACCACGCCGAGGCCTCCGACGAGGCCCGCGGCCAGATCGGAAACAATGTCGCCGTAGAGATTCTCGAGCAGCAGCACGTCGAACTGATTCGGATTCATGACGAGCTGCATGCAGAGGTTGTCGACGATCCGGTCGTCGGCAGCGATCTCCGGATAGTCCTTCGCCACGGTTCGGAAGCAGTGGAGGAACAGGCCGTCCGACAGCTTCATGATGTTTGCCTTGTGCACCGCGGTGACCCTCTTGCGTTCGTGAGTCCGCGCGTATTCGAAGGCGAAGCGGGCGATGCGCGTGGAGGCGCGCTCGGTGATGATCTTGAGCGATTCGACAACGCCCGGCACGACCTCGTGCTCGAGGCCGCTGTAGAGGTCCTCGGTATTCTCGCGAACGACGATGAGGTCGATGTCGTCGTAACGGGTCTTGATGTTCGGCATCGTCCGCACCGGACGGAGGTTCGCGTAGAGGTCGAGCGCTTTGCGCAGCCGCACGTTGATCGAGGCGAAGCCCGTGCCCACCGGCGTGGTCACCGGACCTTTCAGCGCGACCTTGTTCCGCAGGATCGAGTCGAGCACGCTCTGCGGCAGGGGATCGCCGAATCGCGAGATGGCATCGGCGCCGACGACGAAGCTCTCCCATTCCACGTCCACGCCCGCGCACTCGACGATTGCCACGACCGACGCCGTCACCTCCGGCCCGATGCCGTCGCCGGGTAGGAGCGTGATCTTGTGATGTGCCATGGATGTCCCTTTCTCTCTCCGCCGGGCGAGGATGTATCAGGTTCGACGGTTAGGTGCAATCGTAGGGGCTGACCAGGCTGTGCGCCCGCAACTCCCGTTTGTCTTTCGTTGGGATGCGGTGAATCCGCCCCGCCCTGGTTGCGGGCGCACAGCCTGATCAGCCCCTACGCGAGCGCCGCCACGCGCTTTCGCGCGGCTTCTACCGAGAACTCCGTCGGAATTAGCTCGCGCATCGCCGCGAAATGCGGAAGCTCGGCAAGGCAGCGCCGGACGCTCTCCAGCGTCGGCGGGATGAAATCGAGGTAGTGCAAGCGCCCGCGGGCGATCGGCATCTTCGAGAACGTGCCGAGGATCTTGATCGAGCGCTGCAGCAAGGTCTCGAAGTAACGCGTCCGGAGCCCGCTGTCGGGCGTTTCGCCGATCCGCAAGGCGTAGTCGTCCACCAGCGCCAGCTCCCCGTCGCGTCCCAGGACTTCGGCCACGCCGCGATCGCGGAGAAGCGACGCCAGATCGTAGGTGTCAGGACCCATTCTCATATCCTGATAATCGATTATGATCAATGATCCATTAATAACATTAATATTCTGACCATGATAATCGCGATGACATAATAGATATGGATGTCGTGCCACTTGCCTGGCCAGATCGCGGAGGAGAGGCACGAGCGCTGCGCTGGCCGGTGGAGAGGTCATCATCAGCTTGTCGACAAAGTACTCGCGCGCCATTTCCATCTCGGCAAAGAAGAAATCGGCGTTGAACGGCGGGTTGATCTCCGCGCCATCAGCCTGCTGGAATCGGACCAGGATCTCGACAGCCCGGCGATAGAGACTCGTGCCTTCCACCGGGTCGTCATGCAGCAGATCGAAGAGCGTCCGGTCGCCTGCGTCGGCCTGGGCGATCACTGATTCGCTCGACCGCAGAATCTCAGGGACGGGGACGAGATTGGCGATGGCACGATAGGCGTCGAGAAAGCGGCGGACCTGACCGCGCAGCTCCTCGGGGTAGTAAGCGATCACGACGCTCGGCCGGCGTGGAACCGAGATTCGATAGTACGCCCGGACCGAGGCATCGCCCGCCAGCGGCTGGGCCGTCCATCCACTGCCGAGCCACTCCTGCACGAAGGCCGCCGCCTCGGCCGGAAGAATGGACTCAGGCTGATGCATGGCACTCCCGCGGATTGGACTCCTCGCGGCGCCGCGCCAGCGCGAGTACGCCGGCGCGGTACCGCCCGGAGATTCAGGATGCTGGAAATCGCGGACTTACTGGACTTTGGCCGGCGCCGGAAGAGCCTTCTCCTCCGCCGTTGCCGCGCGAACGGTGATGCTGATGATCGCCACGGGCTGATTGGGACGATCGTTCACGCCGCACGGTGCGTTGACGATCTCGTCGGCGACCTCCATCCCCTTCGTGACCTGACCGAAGACCGAATACAGTTTGTCGAGCGATGGGGCGTCAGCCACGCAGATGAAGAACTGCGACGACGCGCTGTCGGGGTCGTTGGACCGAGCCATGGACACGATGCCGCGAGCGTGGTGAATGTTGTTGAACTCGGCATTCACGTTCTTAGGTGCGCCGCCCATGCCCCAGGTGTTCGGGCTGCCGGAGACTGTGTTTGGATCTCCGCCCTGGATCATGAATCCCGGGATGACGCGATGGAACTTCGTCCCGTTGTAGAAACCCTTCTCGGCGAGATCGATGAAGTTCTTCACATGATTGGGGGCGGTGTCGGGGAAGAAGCGGATGGTGATGGTCCCCTTGCCCGTCTTCACGTCCACGACCTTATCCTTGTAATAGCTCATCGTTCTCACCCCTTTCGCCTTCTTCGCAGCGGGTTTGGCTTTCACGGCGGGCTTGGATGCGGGAGCCTGGGCCATGGTTGCCGTCGCGGCGGTCACCGCCACGAGCGCGGCCGCCAGCAAACTGTAGATGCCTTTCTTCACACGAACCTCCTTGATCGAAATGGCGGCCCGGTTGTTCGCGGGCGCCGGACGGGTGCGAATGCTAACAGCAAGAATTGGCAATCGGGTAACGAAATGGCGAGGACCGAAGTGTCATCCAAGTGTCATCCTGAGCCGGCGACACCCCGGAGGGGTAGAGCGCGGCGAGGGATCTCCCTGGCGGGATCGTGGTTTTCGCAAGGGGATCCTTCGCCGCGCTACGCCCCCTCCTCCGGGGGCTTCGCCGACTCAGGATGACATCGGGACCATGATCACTAGAAGGCATCGCTCCGCAGCTTCTCGAGCAGCTCGGCCTCTCCGGCAAGGTGCAGCTTGCGCGCCGAGGACCACGCGGCATCCGCTCGCGCCAGCAGCGCTGCGGCTCGCGTGCGATCAGTCAGTCCGCTCATGTTGATGCAGACGTTCTGATACGCGCCGGCCGCGGCGGCGCGCGCCATCTGCACGCCGGTTCCGGCGTCGGAGAGCGAAGCCTGCAGACCGATTCTTCCGATCTCGCGGCAGAGGTCGATGATCTCGGGGCAAGCCGCCAGCACGCCGAGAGGCACTTCGATCGCGCCCGCTGTAGCGTCGTTCATCGCCACGTGGCGCGCCGCGATCTCCTCGGTGGTGGCCTTCGGAAGGCGGATCGCCTCGAGCAGGCGGTCGAATGCCGCGGTGTCGGCGTCGACTGCGGCGAGGAGTTGATCCTTGAGCGCCTGGGCGCGCACGCCGATGCGCTCGAAGTCGGGCTGCTTCGCCTCCATTCCCTTCTTGGCATGGCTGAGGTTCGAGACCATCGCCGCGAGGCCCGCGGCCAGCGCTCCGGCGAGCGCCGAGACCGAGCCGCCGCCGGGCGCTGGAGAGTCGGCGGACAGCTCGTCGGCAAATCCGCGAAGGCTCATCGACGCGAGAGGCGAGGCATTGCCGCCGAGGCGATATTCGATGACCCGTTCATTTGGATCGAACGGCTTGACCTCGGACAGCCCGAGGGTACGGATGGCGATATTGATTAGCATCGCTTCCGGAACGCCGGACGAGCGTCCCATCCGCTTGATGTAGTGCCTGCCGGCATCGAGCAGCACGGAGCGCGGCACGAGACCGACCAACTCCGAGCCGGTCACGCGCAGCCCGCGCTCCCGGGCCCGATCCTCGCACGTGTCGAATGCGAGATGGAGCGGCGTCGTGTCCAGATCCGTGAGGTTCATCGACACCTGGGCGCAGCCGAACTCCGGAATCACCCAGCCGACGGCTTTCACCGATTTCAGGATGCCCGGCTCCCACACCGGCTCGCCCTTCGCGTCGAGCAGCGGCTCGCCGGCGACATCGCGCTTCATCCGCCCGCGCTCGCGGACGTCGAACGCCACGCGCGTCGCCAGACGCTTGTCGAGCGTGTTGAGATTGACGTTGTAAGCGACGAGGAACTTGCGCGCTCCGATCGCCGTCGCGCCACTGCGGGCATTGAATTTCGCCGGACCGAAATCGGGACGCCAGCGTTCCTGCGGGATCTTGTGCGCCAGCCCCTCGTACTCGCCCTCGCGGATGTCGGCGAGGTTGCGCCGGTGTTCGGCGGTCGCCGCGAATTCATAGAGATAGACCGGGACTCCGAGCTCACGCCCGACGCGCTCGCCGAGCTCGCGCGCGAGATCGACGCACTCCTCCATGGTCACGCCCGAGATCGGAACGAACGGCACGACGTCGACCGCACCCATCCGCGGGTGCGCGCCGCGATGTGCGCTCATGTCGATCGACGCGACCGCCTTCTCGATCAACTGCCATGCGCCTTCCAGCACCGCCTCGGGCGCGCCGACGAACGTGATGACTGTGCGGTTCGTTTCCGCGCCCGGATCGACATTGAGGAGTGTCACTCCGCTCGCCCCTCCGGCCGCCGCGGCCACCGCGTCATAAACCTCCGCCCGCCGCCCCTCGGAGATGTTGGGAACACACTCCACGACTTTCATCCGATCCCTCCCGGCGAGGGACATGCTAGACGCAATCGAGCCTTGGGCGGAAGGTGTATGGACTGCGGCTCGCCGCCTTTCTATGGACTGCGGCGGCAAAGCCGCCGCTTTCCGCGGCCGGGACGCGGACCGTGTCGTTTTGCGCTGAAATCAGCAGCGAGCGATCGCACTGGCGAGGGCTAGGAGCCTGCGCGAGTGGCCTCTCGCAGCGCCTGTGGTCATGAAAAGCGGCATCAAGCTGCCGCAGTCCATAGCGCGGCAGCAAGCTACGGCAGTCCACGTTACGGCGTCGTGTTGATCGTGTTCCCGAAGCCATGGATCGAGCAGATGTACTGGTAGCTCGCGGCGGTGTTCGGCACGTTGAACGTGATCGTTCCGCGCGAGATGTTGTTGTTGATCACGCTGCCGGCGGGGGCGCCGAGGATCTCGAACGGATGGATCGAATCGGTATTGATCTGGAACATGTAAGTCTTGCCGCGCTGCAGCGTGATCACCGGGTTTTCGCCGGATAGGCCGCTGATCGAGTAGAAGAAGCCCGGCGATGTGACGCTGAAGGTCG
>DASQGS010000533.1:0-8337 GCA_035632455.1 Thermoanaerobaculia bacterium
GAAGGTTTTCGCGAAGGTGCATCCGCGCTTCCGGACGCCGCACATCTCGACGATCATCACCGGCGTATTCGTTGGCGTGACCGCGCTGTTTACGTCGCTGGACGACATGGTCGATCTGACGAACATCGGCACACTCTTCGCGTTCTTCCTCGTCTGCATCGGCATCATCATCTTGCGCGTGAAGGACCCCGACCGCGAGCGCGGCTTTCGCGTTCCCGGCGGTGCCTGGTTCCTCCCGCTCCTCGGCGCTGTCTCATGTCTCGTGCTCGCCAAGTTCCTCCCGTGGAAGTCCTGGTACCGCTTCGGCGGCTGGCTATGCCTGGGTCTGGTCGTCTACTTCAGCTACGGGTGGAGCCATAGCCACCTTCGCAAGAAGCTCGCCGTGGCACTGGCTGGCCACGATTTCGACCCGCGATCGGACTTTCCGGATGATGAGTTGAAGTGATTCACCCGCGTTTCCGCGCTTCTTCCTCCGCCATCGCGCGATAGTGCTCGATCGTGTAGAACATCGTCGACACCAGCAGGCCCGGCAGGAGAATCGGAACGATCAAGAGCTGCAGCTCCTGGCGCGGCGTGAGCTGGCGGGTGGAGAAGAGGCCCATCAGCAGCGCGATGAGGGCGAACGCGACGAGGACGCTGGCCACGAGGAATGGCGGAAACGCGGTCGCGCAGTGGCGATCGACGGCATCCATGTCGCCTGCCGCAGCCGCTCGCCGCGCGCGGGTGAGCGCAACCGACGACACGATCGTCAGGGTCGTCGCCACGAGTGCGATGAGGATGGCCAACGCAACGAAGCCCGCGAACATGCAGCCATTGTAGGTGACGCAGCGCGGGAAAAACGCGAAGCGCGGTTCAGCGTCTTCGCCGCCTGGTGCCGTTCTCCAGGATCTCAAGCTCCGCGACGGTGGACCGCAGCGCCGGACTGAGCCAGCAATAGGGCCCGATCGCCGTCAGGCCTGCGGCGGTGAACAGCGCGCGATACCACGCGGCCGGGCGGCGAATCAGTCCTTCGAGGTCGCCGACGATGTCGTCCTCGGCGGTGAGCAACTCGAGAAACGCGATTCCGCCGGCGATCCGCGCGATTGCCTCGGCGCCCGGACGGATCTCAGCATCCGGAAGATAGTGGAGTACGTCGGCGCAGACCACGAGGTCGAACGGGCCGTCGAGATCGATTTTGCCGAGCTCGCCGAAGGCCGCTTTGCGGATGTTGCGCTCCACGCCGAAGCGCTCGATCACATAGTCGCTGGGATCGAGCCCGAGGTAGCGCACGCGCGGCCGCAGTGCGCGAAGGTGCAGGAGCCAAGGCGCCTCGCCGCAGCCAACGTCGAGAACCGAGTGCAGCGGCCGGCGCAGGAAGTACTCCGCCGTTGCGATCGCCATAGCCACCTTCCGCCTGACTTCGGCTTGCGTGGAAACACGGCTGGCGCTGCGGCGATACCACTTGTCGAAATAGGCTCGATCGTATTTCTTGGGCATGGAACGGATTTCGAGCGCGTGAAGAGGCGGGCGTTCGATGTGGGCAGGGGATCTTGCGGAGGATCTCCGCTAGCGCCAGCTCACGCCTGGCGTCGCAGGGATCGGCGCGCGATTCAGGACTGCGGCGTCTCGAGCTCGGGTTGCGCGGGCGCGCCGGGTTCCGCTTCGTCCGGCTCGTTCAGCACGCCGCTCTTCCGAAGCGCGCGCCGTTCGGCCTTCACCCGCTGCTTCTCACGCTTCGCTTGCTCACGCTGACGCTTGGTCGCTGATGCCTGTGGCTTGCTCAAATCGATCTCCTTGGTGTTGACCGGCACCGTCGCCATTGCGGAAGCCGCGTGAGGACGCGCGCAGGGGGCGGGCCGGCCGCGGATGCATCGTATCACCTGGGCGCGCTGTCTCTGCTGGTTACCACCCAACGGACGCGATATGACGGTGCGGGCCGCAGAGTCGCCTCGGCGGCGGCGCGGATCTCCGAGGCCGTGACCATCGTCGCCACACTGCGCTTCTCGCCTACGATCGACGCCAGGCTCACGGGATCGGGTTTCTCGCCCGGGCGCAGGGTGCGGACATAGATCGCAAGCGGATCGGGTGCCACCCAACGTCGATCGAGGGAGGAGATCCCTTCGACCAGGTCGGCGCGGCGGATCTTCAGCACTCCTTCGCCCGCCTCGGTGAAGCCCTCGCGCTCCAGAACCTGACCGGGCACACGCACCGTAATTGCCGCGGGAAATGGGTTGAAGACCAGGTCCGCCACTTCGTTGAGGCTGAAGGCCTGATTCTCGCCGAGGCGGACGATGTCGGTCACGGCGCTCATGGCGTCGCCCGCCTCGTCGAGCATCGCCTGCTCGTCGGACGTGACCGGCGTGACCTGGTCCGGCAGATCATTCGTGGCCATGTCCGACAGCATGTAGGCCCAGCACGACGACGCCCGTGTCGGATTCCTGTCGAGATACGCATGAAAGTGCCGCATGGCGGCGACGTAACGCACCATGGCCTCGGACCAGACGTCGAGCGCTCTGCCGAAGGACTCGCGCTGCTCGCGCGTGGCCCGCGCGCTCCCGCCTGGGGAAAGAAGCAACTCGCGCCAGCCCTCGCCGTCGACGACGCTCACGGTCACCGCGGTGTCGTTGAACAAGCGCTGCAGTCTGTCGTGTGGAATCGTCGCCGAGCGCTGCACGCGCCAGAGGCGTCCCTCTCTCTTGTCCCACACCACCTGCTCGTCTCCGGCCGAGACACCGGCGAAGCGAAGGCTCCACTCGTCGCGCTCCGAGGCCAGCGCCTCGCGCAAATCGTGCAAGCGGTTCTCGACCGGCATCCCGGCATTCTGATCGACGTTCGAGGGAAGAGTGGTCACCGCGGTGGCATGAGGATCGGCGCCATCGCGAAAATCGAGCGTCAAATCGTTGGTCACGATGCTCGGCGGATAGCAACTGGCGGCGATCAGGAGGGGAGCCAGGAATACAAGGAGGAGGCGTTTCACGCGGACCATGATCGCACGGTGACGGTGGTTCTGGAGTGGCTCCTTGTTCTCCGGCGCGACACAAGCAAGGTCGGAGAGCTGTCGTTCCTCAGCCGCGAACGCGGATCCAGATCCCCATCGGCGCAAGAAACTGCGCGCCGAGGCGCGAATAGATGTTGAGCACCGGCGTGTTGCTGATGCTGAACCGCGCGTAGCCGATCCGCGCGCCTTTCGCTGCATAGGCCACGATCGCCTTCTGGTAGAGGTACATCCCCGAGATCGTCGCGCCGCGCCGCAGCATCGCCAGCTCGAGATTCAGTCCCTCGTCCGTCGAGCGCGAGAGGAACCATCCCTGAACACCGGAGCGGTCGCGAATCCGGAGGCACCAATCGGGATGCTGAGCGATCTGCTCGTTGGCCCAGCGCGCATAACGGCTCGCGAGCTTCTCCGGCGTGATTCCCGGGAGCATCCCGTAACGCTCATGTTCAAAGGGCGCCAGCTCGCCGGCTCCGACGCGGAAGGGAGCTTCGGCTGCGGACTCGACATCGAGGTGATCGAGGCTCGGCCCGCCTGCAACGCGCGCCATTCCGAGGCGGAAAGGCAACTGCGTATCGGCCTGAACAAAACCCGCGCGCATGATCGCCGCGAGCGCCGCCGCGGCGAGGTCCTGCCGATGTTCGGCCCACGCGTAGGGAGCGAGGAGCGCGTTCTGTTCGGCGCCCGGCAGCTCGAAGAACGCCGGATCGTTCACGATGCCCACCGGTGCGCCCCACCACGCGGAATTGAACGAATGCTCGCGGATCATCGGGAGACCTCCACTTCCTCGAACGCCGCGCGCCAGAAGCTGAAGCCGTCCCACAGCGCGCCGAAATGATGCATGCGCGCGATCGGAACGATGCGCTTCACCGGCGTTGCCGCAAGCCGCGGAAGCACATCCGAGAGCCACGCCTCGCTGCCGTTGTGTCCGAGGGTCTGGATGTTCCGAGGCAACGTCCGCGCGGCTTCCTCCACGGTTGCGGACACGATCGGCAGAAACAGCGGCGAATCGGCAGGCAGATGATCAAGGCCGCCAGACGCGACGACCGCCGCGTTGCGTCCGGCCACGACCGCATCCCATCCGAGCGCTGCGGCCCATTGGCGCGCCATCACATTTTGCGAAGCGAGGTGCATGGGCAGATCGCTCGTTACGACCGACGGCCAGAGTGCCGCGAGACGATCGCGCAGCGTTTGCGCGTCGCTGGGCGTGCCGCCGAGGAGCACGACCCTCCGCGGCGAAGTGCAGCCCGCGCGGCCGTAGACTGCGAAGACGCGAATCAGGACTCGCAGGGTCTCGTCGTCGAGTCTGTCGCAGTCGAGCCAAACTTCGGAGGCACGGTCGGAAAAGGCGAATCCGATGCTGTCGATGGAATGAGGAAGAGCATCGATCGCCGCCGCCGTGGCATCGGAACCGAAGACGATCCTCAGCTTCGCGTCCGCGGCCATGGCGCGATTACGTGGATCATCGCGATCGAAGCGCTCGATTGCGATCGTGTCGAGCACGACGGCGAGCGCATCATCGCCGCACTGCTCGCGGGCGAATGAGACGAACGCCGTCGCGAGGTCGTCCACGCGGGACGCGGCCTTCACGCGGATTGGATCGCCCGTGAGCGCGGCGAGGATGATAGTCAGCGGGCCGAGAAGGCTGACGTTGTTCGGCAGCCAGATCGCGATTGGGCCGCGCGGGCGAGCGAGCCGCGCGATCGAGGCCAGCGGCACCGATTCGCTCGCGTCGTTGGAACGAATGCCGAAGGCATCGGCGAACGGCGCGAGCAGATTGGACTCATCAAGGAATGCGATCAGGTAGGCCCACTCGTCGCGCGTGAATTCATCCGGCCGCCTGCGGATCATCGTTCGCTGGACGCGAGCCCAGCCCGCAAGGAGGTCGTCGAGTGCAAACGGCAGGAAGACCGCCGTGCGCCGGCCGTTTGCCTCAAACAGGTGAGCGGCGAGATGGGCGCGGTCAGACATTCGCGCACCCTCGGGTCTCGGCCTTCGGCACGCGTCCGATCAGCTCGAAGCGCTTCCCCGCGCGGCCGCATGGACATGCGCCGCCGACGGTCCGCCCCAGATCCTCGGTGAGGACGCTGTGATATGGCGCGCCGATCGGAAGGACGTTCATGAGCTGAAGCATCCCAGGCTCGTCCTCGAGTGTACTCAGCGTGAATGGATCGCGTACGAGCACATCAGCCCATCGTGGAACGTGTCGAACGCCGGCGCTGCAGAGCGGATAGATGACGCCGATCTGTTCGACCAAGCCATAGTAGTCGACGACCCGTGCGGTCTCGGCGAGATCGGCGAGGAGCGCGTTGTCGAGCTGATCCCGCGTCACCTTCGCTTCCTCCAGCTTCTTCCACCCGCCGCTGTGCACGAAGTCGATCCGGCGGCCGCGCATCGCGCTCCGTACGTCGTCGGGAATCGCTGCCGCGCCCCAGGCGAGCCAGAGGATCGAGGTGAAGCCGTAGACGCGTATGTGCTCGTGCCCCGCCAGAACGTCCATGACGACGTCCCACTTCATGCTGGCTGGATCGTCGGGCTCGGCGAGCAAGAACGACATCTCCGTTGCCAGCGGCTTCAAAGACATCGCCGCGGCGACGCGCGCTCCGATCTCGCCGCGCACCCGCAGCGAGCCGGGATGGTCGAGGACGAGCAGCGGCACCCGTTCGGGACCCGCTAGATCCGTCAGGATGGCCAGACTGCTGCGCGATTGGAGCGCCGAGCTCGCCTCATCGAGCACGATGCGACTCGCGCCCGCTCCACTCGTTCCGCTCGATCGCAGCGTGCGCTGATGCACCGCTCCTTCGGTCTGAAACAGCACGTTCTTGAACACGCCCACATGAAGGAACGGCAAGTCTTCGACGGACTCCGCGGTTCGCCACCGTGGCCAGATCCGCCGGTACGGCTCGCAGCCACGAAGATGATGCTCCGTCAGCGCGATCATCTCGTCGAGAAATCGGCGGTCGTCGCGCGGTGCGAACGGCGGATCGTCGAGAAGAACGGTCATGGCAGGAACGTCAGAAAGTGTGCCAGATGATCGGCGCGAACCAACACGCTGTTCGTCCGCGTGCAGCGATCGCGCAGCACGTTGCGCCATTCCGCCTCGAGCACTGGAAGCGTGGCCTGATAGAGACGATCGTCAAAAAGCCGCAGCGCCGCGGACTTGATCTTCGACTCGTCGAGATCGAATTCAAGAAAAAGCGCATGGAGCTTCGTCCCGACGGCGCGATCCAGCCGGAGGACCGGCGCCAGGTAGAGAGCGCAGAGACGCGCGTGGCCCCAATCATCGCCGAGAGCTCGGGCCAACGGAAGCTCGATCGTGTGAGCGATGCCATGAACCAGGCCGACGCTCGATCGAGCCTGCAGCGCGGCAGCGCGAGCGCTTGGCTCGAACCAGCGCGGATCGTTGGTCAGTGGCAGATCGATCATCGTTCGAATCACCTCAGCGAGCTCGCGGCGCAGCTCGTTCGTCGCCAGCGGCGAGAGAAATCCTTCCATCGCATGAGCCCAGGCATCGCCGCAGGCATCGATCGCGCGCCGCTCACTCAGCGATTCCGCGAGCTCCGGCCACACCGCGCGCGCCGCGGGCAGATACTCGTCGCCCGTGCGAATCTGTTTCCCGTCGCGGTTGAGCACCACGACAGGCGAGGCCTCGGCGCCGCTGCCCCAAACCGATGGAATGGCTACAAGCGCCACGTCCGGCGCCTCGTCATGAACGAACCGCTTCGCCTCATCGAGAAGAGTCCCGCCGCCGACGGCAACCAGGTGCTTGATCATCGAGGGCAACGGCGCATCGGGCTGCCATCGGTCGAACGGCAGCTCGCTTCGAACGCGCGACTCCACGGAGCGCGACGCCCAGATCCGCGTCGTCTCCGGATCGAGCGCTCGGACGTCGTCGAGCGACCAGAGCTCAGGCCTCTGCGTCAAGATGAATCCCTTTCGTGCGGAGCAGCGCGATGAGATCGCCGACGCCGCGCAGCGCGGTCGCCTCTTCCGGGGTCATATGAAAGCCGAACGTCTCGTGCACGCCGACGGCGAGCGAGACCACGCCGAGGGAATCCCAGGTGTCGACGTCCTCGCGCCGCAGATCGAGCCGAAGCTCCTGCGGATTCAGGAGGAAGACGTCGAGGAGGAGGTTCTGGAGTTTCTCGCGATTCTTCATATCAGATCCTCTGGCGCCAGTGGACGATCTTGTTGCCGAGTGACGGGAGCGCGCCGACGTCCACCTTGCCGTTCGGCAGCGAAGGGAGCTGCTCCACGCTCTCGATTCGCAGCGGCCAGAGCGCCCGCGGATGCCGCTCTCGGAACGTCTGCAGGATCGCCCGCGTCGCTTCGTCACCGGGATGCGGGGCGAGCACGAGGACATGCCCTTCCTCACCGCGGGAATCGCGCTCGCGATAGAACGCTGCGCCGCCGCGCCACGAATGGCCGACTGACTCGAGCAGTATCGGAAGAGCGATCTTCTCGCCATGTCGTTTAAAGACTTCGCTGGCGCGCCCGGTCAGGATCACGCGACCCGCTTCGATCCGGCCGAGGTCGCCGGTCGCCGTCCAATCCTCGGGCGCGATCCTATGGAGACCTTCATCATCGATCAAGGCGACCGCGCCCAATGGGCTTCGGAACAATAGCTCGCCCGCCTCGCCTGCGCGCATCGCGACGCCGGGGAGCGGGCATCCGACGTCGCTGCCGATGTCTGCCTCCTCCGCGTGGCGCACGGTGAGGCGCGGCATGGCCTCGGCACAACCGTAGTTGTTGAAGATTGCGGCATTCGGAAAGCATCGCCGGACGACGTCGAGCTCGTTTTGCGGAAAGCGCCCGCCCGCGAAGTGAACGCGAATCACGCCCTCGAACCGCTCCGCCGCGAAGTAGCCGGCGATGAGCGGCACCTGGATGCCGACGAGGCAGATCATCGCGGACTGCGAACGGCGAAGTGCATCGCGCAGAGTGTCGGGCTGCGAGAATCCATGCGTTTGCACGACGCGCCGCGACATCACTCGCGCCCAGAGCCACTGGTTGACGAATGAATAGCAGTACGTGAGAGGAAGGGCGAGGATCGCTTCCGCCACGGGCTCGCTCTCCTGCACGTCGTGAAGAAGCCGCGCCAACGCCTCGGATCGCGCCTTTGCGCCGATCACGAGCTTCGGACGCCCGGTGCTGCCGGACGTCAGGAGCGCGAAATGCCCGGTGCGCAGATCTTCAGGGATGGAGCTCAACGCCGAGTCGAGCCACGCCGCCGGCACACCACTCTTCTCCGGAACGAACGCGAACGTCGCCCCGGCGGACCACGCCTCATCCAGCGCGGCTTCGTACGGCAAGGACAGGCCCACGCCGGCGGCTTCCACCCCCGGGAGCGAGCGCATCCGGGGGTG
>DASQGS010000534.1:0-8201 GCA_035632455.1 Thermoanaerobaculia bacterium
ACGCCAGCCTCAAGTCGCGGATTACCGAGAAACATCCGCGGAGAACGATCGTCGGTTCGGAGGTATGTTCGTCTTAGCCGATTTGTCCGATCAGCGTGAACATCGGCATGTACATCGCGATGACGATGCCGCCGATGGCTACGCCGAGGAACGCGATGAGAACCGGCTCGAGAAGCTTCATGAGGCCGGCAACGGCCACGTCGACTTCCTCTTCGTAGAAGTCAGCGATCTTGGAGAGCATCGTGTCGAGGGCGCCCGTCTGTTCGCCGACGGCGATCATCTGCACGACCATTGCCGGAAAGACGTCGGTGTCGCCTAGCGGCTCGCTGATGGTCTTGCCCTCTTCGACCGACTTGCGAGTGGCCATGATGGCGTCCTCGACGATCGAGTTGCCGGCGGTGCGGGCTGTGATCTGGAGTCCGTCCAGGATCGGCACGCCCGAGGCCGTCAGCGTCGAGAGCGTCCGGCAGAAGCGGGCCACGGCGATCTTGCGGAGCAGCATGCCAAGGATCGGCGCTTTGAGGAGCAGGCCGTCGAGGACTCGCTTGCCCTTGGGGGTGTCGTGATAGCGGCGAATGGAAAAGACCGCCCCGACGATGATGATGCCGATCAGCCACCAGAAATCGGCGATCATGTTCGAGAGGGCGATCACCACTCGGGTCGGAAACGGCAACTCGGCGCCCAGGCCCTTGAACAGGGCTGCGAAGACGGGAATGACCTTCCAAAGGATGACCGCGACGACGATGCAGGCGATGGAGATGACCGCCGTCGGATAGATCATCGCCGACTTGACCTGGCTGTTGAGCTTGACGGCCTTTTCGATGTACGTGGCCAGGCGCTGGAGAATGGTGTCGAGAATACCGCCCGCCTCGCCGGCAGCGACCATGTTGGTGTAGAGGTCGTTGAAGACCTTGGGATGCTTGCGCATGGCGTCGGCAAGGCCGGAGCCCGACTCGACGTCCTGGCGGATGGTGATGAGCGCGCGCTTGAAGTTCTTGTGCTCCTGCTGGCCGCCGAGGATCTCCAGGCACTGCACGAGCGGCAGACCGGCGTCGATCATGACTGAGAACTGTCGCGTGAATATTGCCACGAGCTGCGGAGGAACCTTGCCGCCAAACCGCGGCAGGGCGATCTCCTTGCCGCGCTCGCGCACGGCCGTGACCACGATCTGCTGCCGCCGCATCGTGGCGATGACCGCGTCCTTCGACTCCGCGGTGAGCACGCCAGTCTGGTCTTGCCCGTTCCGCCCCCGCCCCTTCCACTCAAACGTCGGCATGGTTGTCTCCTCCGTGAAACCGTGTCATCAGGCCGGGCGCGGTCTCTGCTGGGCGCCAGGCCCGGTGGCCGGGTTCGCCTGCGGCAGAGTACCGGCGCCGCGGGAGATCATCTCCTGTAGCTCGTCTGGATTCGACGAGCGCGACAGCGCGGTCTGCAACGTGATCATCTTCTTCATGTACAACGTAGCCAGTGCCTGGTTGAACGTCTGCATCCCGTACTTCGACTGTCCGGTCTGCATCATCGAGTAGATCTGGTGGACCTTGTCCTCGCGGATGAGGTTCCGGATCGCGGCGTTCGGAACCAGAATCTCCATGGCCATGACACGCCCCTTGCCGTTCGCCTTCGCCATCAGGCTCTGGCAGAGGATCCCCTCGAGCACGAACGAGAGCTGGGCCCGGATCTGCGGCTGCTGGTGCGAGGGGAAGACATCGACGATACGGTTGATGGTCTGGGCCGCGGAGTTCGTGTGCAGCGTGCCGAAGGTGAGGTGGCCCGTCTCGGCGATGCGGAGGGCCGACTCGATGGTCTCGAGGTCGCGCATCTCACCGATGAGAACGACGTCGGGATCCTGGCGAAGCGCGGACTTGAGCGAGTTCGCGAACGAATGTGTATCGGCGTGCAGCTCGCGCTGATTGACGATGCAGCTCTTGTGAGCGTGGAGGAACTCCACTGGGTCTTCGATCGTAATGATGTGCTCGTGCCGCTCGCGGTTGATCTTGTCGATCATCGCGGCGAGGGTGGTCGATTTCCCCGAGCCCGTCGGACCGGTCACAAGCACAAGGCCGCGCGGCTTCGCGCAGATGTCCTCGACCACCGGCGGCAACCCCAGCTCCTTGAAGCCGAGGATCTCGTAGGGAATCTGCCGATACACGGCGGCCGTGGCCCCGCGCTGATTGAAGACATTGGCCCGGAAGCGGGCCAGGCCTTTGATGCCGAAGGAAATGTCGAGCTCGAGATTCTCCTCGAAGCGGTGCTTC
Organism: Thermoanaerobaculia bacterium; assembly: GCA_035632455.1. Classification (GTDB taxonomy): domain Bacteria; phylum Acidobacteriota; class Thermoanaerobaculia; order Gp7-AA8; family Gp7-AA8; genus DASQGS01. The sequence continues at coordinate 2,256 of DASQGS010000534.1, forward strand.
TGGGCGTCTGTCAGCACTGAGTAGGCGAGCTGTTTGGTCTCCGGCGCGCTGAGCGGAGGCATATCGAGCGGCGTGAGCTTGCCGTCGATCCGGATCTGGGGAGGAGAATTCGTGGTGACGTGGAGATCCGAGCCTCCGCGCTCGACCATGGTCTTGAGAAGCTGATGAAGCGTAACGGGCATATTGTCTCCGGCGGTTGCCGCTCGCGGCGGACGAGACCGGCGGTTGTGACCGCCTGCCTCTCCTCCAATTCAGTCGAGCGCCTTCCGCTCCGTCACAACACTGTCTCGCGCACGACCTCATCGATGGTCGTGATTCCGTCCTTGATTTTAATCAATCCCGACCGCCGTAGCGTAACCATCCCGAGCTCGATCCCTTTTCGCTTGATGTCGATGGCTGTGCCGCCTGAGAGAATCAGGTCCCGGATCTCGTCGCCGATGGTCAGGACTTCGATGAGACCGACCCGGCCTTTGTAGCCGGTGTTATTGCACTTTTCACAGCCGCGCCCTTTGTAGACCGAGAAGGTACCGATCTCGTCCTTCCTGTAGCCGAGGTTGAGGAGGGCCTGCGGCGTGACCTCCACCTGCTCTCTGCAGTTCTGGCAAACGCGACGGGTCAGGCGTTGGGCGGCGATGAGCATGACCGAGGTCGCCACGAGAAAGGGCTCAATTCCCATGTTCATGAGCCGGTTGATCGTGGCCGGGGCGTCGTTGGTGTGGAGCGTCGAGAGCACGAGGTGTCCGGTGAGCGCGGCCTTGATGGCGATCTCGGCGGTCTCGAAATCGCGGATCTCGCCGACCAGGATGATGTTCGGGTCCTGGCGGAGGAAGGAGCGGAGCGTGGCCGCGAAGTTCAGCCCGATCGCCTCCTTCATCTGCACCTGGTTGATTCCCGGGAGGTTGAACTCCACCGGATCCTCGGCCGTCATGATGTTGACTTCCGGGGAGTTCACTTTCGAAAGGGCCGAGTAGAGGGTGTTGGTTTTCCCCGAGCCGGTCGGTCCGGTCACCAGCACCATCCCCCACGGCTTAAAGATGGCTTCTTCGAACTTGACCAGCGATTCGGGCTCGAAGCCGAGCTTGGTCATGTCGAGGCGGAGGTTGTCCTTGTCGAGCAGGCGAAGAACGATCTTCTCGCCAAAGAGAGTCGGAAGACATGAGACGCGGAAGTCGAGCTCTTTGTTCTTTTCGTTGAGCTTCATCTTCAGCTTGATCCTGCCGTCCTGCGGAAGGCGCTTCTCGGAGATGTCCATCTTGGCCAGGATCTTCATGCGCGAGGTCATGGCATCGCGCAGCTTGAGCGGCGGATTCATGATCTCGTAGAGGATGCCGTCGATTCGGAAGCGGACGCGGAACTCCTTCTCGTACGGCTCCAGATGAATATCCGAAGCGCCTCGCTTGATGGCGTCCGTGAGGATCAGGTTCACGAGCTTTACGACCGGCGCTTCCTCGGCCGAGTCCGCGAGGGCCGCGACGTCGAGGTCTTCCTCTTCCTCCAGCACCTCCAGATCGGCGCTCTCGGCCTGCTGGAGGTCCTCCATGACCTTCTTGAGCTCGAGGGAGGACGTCGTGCCGTAATAATTGTCGATGGCCGCCTTGATCCCGAGCTCGGAGGCCACGACCGGCTCGACGTTGTAGCCGGTCATGAACTTGATGTCGTCCATGGCGAAGACGTTGGTCGGATCCGCCATGGCGATGGTAATCGTGGCTCCGGTCTTGTTGACCGGCAGGATGTTGTACTTGCGGGCGACGTCGGCAGGAATCAGCTTGATGACGCTGGAGTCGATCTCGAAATGCGCGAGGTTGATCGAGGGAACGCCGAACTGCTGCGACAGGCACTCCGTGATCTCTTCCTCGGCGACAAATCCGAGCTTGATCAGGGTCTCGCCCAGCTTGCTGCCGGTCTCTTTCTGAACCTTGAGCGCTTCCTTGAGCTGATCCTGAGTGATCAGACTCGCTTTCGTCAGCAATTCACCAAGGCGTACGCTCATGCGCTCGTTCAGCTCCGCGGCTCAGCAGGTTGGTCGATACTGTGTCCGTCGGGCGCCCTGGAGGTGGCAAGGGCTTGGGACGAGGCGAGCCTGCGAGCACGCGAGTGTAACACCCGCAAAAAAAGTGCGTCAATGCAATCCGCTTGTTATTTTAAACGAGGGCGCCGGCCCGGCACATTGCGGCGAAGAATCTCAGGCCTCAGGGTTTATCGGGTTGCAGCGGTGCATATCACCTTGCGCCGGGCAGACGGCCGAGGATCTCGCGCATAGATCGTGACCGATCGTTCCGATCCGTCTGATCAGTCCATTATTGCCTCGAGGTCGTCGTTTCTGCCGGCGCGTCGATTCCCGCCACGCCGCTGCTGACCGCCCGCAACGTCGCTGTGATCGTTCCGACTTTGACATCCGAGCGGATGCGGACCGGAAGGCGGCGCTCGTCATCGCTGTACCAGATGACCAGCCGCTTGTTCCCGTCGCCGAACAGGCCGCCGCCGTTCATCCTCGGCTCGACGACGACGGTCTTGAACGTGCCGGCGTCGGTCGTTACAGTCTCGCGCCGGGTGACCGCCGAGTCGACCGGGAACACCTTCCCATCGGAAAGGACCGTGAGGCGATGCGTGCGGCCGGGCGAGAGATCGAGGCGGCGAAGCTGGTAAACGAGGGATAGGGGATCGAAGACCGGGGTCGTGATAACGATCTCCTCGTCGTTCCTGGTCGCGATGTGGCGCGCCTCGTCCACGACGGTGATTTCGTCTCTTCTCCGCCCCCGCTCATCGAGCTTCTTGTGATAGTGCAACGCGGAGAGGGTAGCGCGTACGACGACCGATTGGATCTCGTCGCGAACCTGGAAGAAGCGGGCGAAAGCGCCGCTCGACTGCGCGACGGACGTGATACGAAGCTTCCCCGGGTCGCCCGGCAGCGGGCTGATTGTCATCCGCGCCGAGCCACCGACGACTTTGAAGTACGAGAGGTTGAAGTCGAGAGTCTCGCCGCGCTCGAATGCCTCCGCCAGCGGGCTCGGCGGCTCGGCGCTCTGCCGTGGTGCCATGGCCGCAGCGCAAGCCACTGCCATGAGGATCGATGCCGCAATCCGCGGCACGCGGCTGACCTTGTGATGTCTCACTCGCTCCAGACCTCATCGAATTTCTTCATGACCTGCTCGACTGCGATGCCTTCCATGGTTCTCGTGGTGCTGAAGCTTTCGACGACGTGGTGGCGTTGTCCGTAAGGCCCGTTGCGCTCCGGGCTCGTCGGCCCAAACAGCGCGACGACCTTCGTCCCCAGCGCCGCCGCCAGGTGAAGCGGTCCTGTGTCTCCCGCGATCACAAGCTGCGATTCTCGCAGAAGCCAGGTCAGCTCGCGCAACCCGGTCGGCGGCGCGATCTCGGCGCAGCCGCCGGCGGCGATGCTCTCCGCGAGCTCGTACTCGCCCGGCCCCCAGGCGATGACCGGCAACTTGCCCGACCGCGCCTCGATGGCCCGCGCGCAATCGCGGAACCGCGCTGCCGGCCAGATCTTCGAGGCTCGTCCCGCACCGGGTAACAACACGATTCTGCCGCTGAGGCTGGCCGGGGTGCCGGAAGGACGTGCGGCGAACGGCGACAGATCGACCGGAGGCGCCGCGCCGATCGACGGGACGATCCCGCGCGCGAGGTCGAGATTCCAATCGACCACGTGATGGGTGCGATCGACGGAGATTGTCCGGTTGAGAAACATCAACGCCCAGCTCTCGCGAATCGCGGCCCGTTCGAATCCGTACCGAAGCCGGGCCCCCGAGCTCCAGGCGATCGCGGCGGATTTGATCAGCCCCTGGAAATCGATCGCCACTGCGCCCCGCGCGAATTCGCGCATCGCGCCGCGGAGCTCCTGAATCTCGCGCCAAGTCGTTGAGACCGATTGCCGCCGCCAGCGTTTGACGCCGATCGTGAAAACCTCATCCACCGGCGCGACGAGCTCGATCAACTCGCGGTAAGGGGGCTCGACAACCCAGCCGATCCGGCAGCGCGGCAGGGCGGCGCGAAGGGCTGCGACCGCCGGCAGAGTGTGGATCACATCGCCGAGCGCGGAGAGACGCACGACGAGAATGCAGTCAGGTGCGGCGTCTCGTTCGGTCACGTCAGTGGCAGGCCCGCAGGCTGGCGGAGCTTCTCGAGCAGCGACGTCGTCGAATGATCCTTCGGGTCGCCGACGATGACCACACAACCGCCGTAGGCCTTGACTACGTCCGCCTCCGGCACCGTTTCCGCCGTGTAGTCGGTTCCCTTGCAATGAAAATCCGGGTGAAGAACCGACAGCAGTCGAGCCGGGCTGGCTTCATGAAAGATCGTGATCAAGGCGACGCCGCGGATCGCGCTCACGATCTCGGCGCGCTCGCTCTCGCTCATGACTGGGCGGCCATCGCCCTTGATGGTTCTTACGGAATCGTCGCCGTTGATCCCGACGATCAGAGCGTCGGCGACCGAAGCCGCGGCCTGGAGATACCGAATGTGCCCGACGTGCAGCACGTCGAAGCATCCGTTGGCGAAGGCGATGGTCTTGCCGTCACGGCGGAGCTGCGTCACGGCTGACAGAAGCTCGGGCTCGGTGAGAATGGGTGCGTTCATGGGAAATGGCTTCTCATCCCAGATCCTCGTCACGCTCGATGGCATGGTGCAATTCGTCATTCGAGACCGTTGCGGTACCCATCTTCATCACGACGATGCCGCCGGCGTAGTTCGCGAGTTTCGCCGCCTCGGGGTACGAGGCGCCGGCGGCAAGGGCCAGCGTAAACGTCGCGATCACCGTGTCGCCCGCGCCGGTCACGTCCGCGATCTGGTCCGTACCGTAGACGGGGATCAGCACCGGATTTCTGGCGTCGCGCTCGTAGAGAGCCATCCCCCGGCTGCCGCGCGTAATCAACACCGCTTCGCAGTCGAGGCTCTGCTGCAGAGTCTGAGCGGCGAAGGCGATGTTCTCGCCATTCGTGTCTTCGACGAGCGCGATGCCAGTCGACGCGGCCGCCTCTTCTTCGTTCGGCGTCGCCGCAGTGACGTCGGGATAGCGCAGAAGGTCGTAGCGCGAGTCGAGCGTGACAGGCTTCCCGTTGGCAAAGCCGGTCAGGTTCGCCGCGAGCGGCGGCGTGACCACGCCGTAGCCATAGTCGCTGATGAGCGCTGCCTGAGCGATGGCGATCTGATCGCGCAGAAGCCATGCGAAGCGGCCCGATTCCTCCTCAGTGATCTCGAACAAGTCCTCGATGTCATAGCGGACGATTTGCTGACGCGTCGAGTGAGGCATTCCTCCGAGGATGCGAACCTTTGTCGGCGTCTTGTAGCGCGCGGCCCGGAGGATGCCGCTGCAATCGATGCCCTGCTCGGTCATTCTCTCGACGAGCTTCGTCCCCTCGGCGTCGGTGCCGAGGACTGAGACCGGAATCGGAAGTCCGCCGAGCGAGAGGATGTTGTTGATCGCGTTTCCGGCACCGCCCAGGAGCACATCCTCGCGATACTGCCGAAGGATGAGGACCGGAGCCTCTCGCGAGATGCGCTTCGGGGTTCCGTAGACGAATCGATCGGCGACGATGTCGCCAAAGACGACGACGAGCTTCCCCTTCATCGCCTCGGTGATCTCGAGCAGCCGGCCGCGGTCGAACACGGGAGAAAGGATATCGTAAGACGTCGCAACAATGCCCACCCTGATCGAAGGCGAAGACTTCTACTACGAGGGACCGTACATGGTCTTCACAGAGAAATTCTTGCGCGAGCGCGGCTACTGCTGCGAGTCCGGCTGCCGGCACTGCCCGTACGGGTATCGGGCGGATCGGCGAAGCGACGTCCCGGAGGGCGAGGCGGAAGGGTCGTAGACGGCGTTGCCGCCATGCCGGAGTTGCGGGCGCACAGCCGTGCGCCCCATTGACCGGGAGCGGCCTTCGCTGCATGCCCCGGACGGCATGCGACAGATAGTTCGCCTGCTCGTCC
>DASQGS010000535.1:0-13298 GCA_035632455.1 Thermoanaerobaculia bacterium
TGCCGGCGTCAAGGTCGGTCTCTCGCGCCGCACATCGCAACTACTCGCGGCACAAACGCTTCTCGGATCGGCGAAGCTCCTTCTCGAGACCAACGAGCATCCGGGAAAGTTGAAGGACATGGTGACGTCACCCGGCGGCACTGCAAACACCGGCCTTCACACTCTGGAGAACGGCGGCGTGAGGACCACTCTCATGAATGCGGTCGAAGCGGCGACCCGGCGCTCGCGCGAGCTCGGTGAAGCGTTGCTCAAGCGCGAAGAGTGATTTGGACTGCGGCAGCTTGCTGGCTAGTGGCCGCACTTTGAAAGTGCGGCCACGGCACTCGGCAGGATGTCTGCGAAACACATCCCGCCTCGGACGCGAGCCTTCGTTTCTTGCTTTCGCGAGATCGTCATCGCTTTGATTTCGCGCTGCGCGCGGCGTCCCTTCACCCGCGCTTCGCGCCGCCCTCTCCCGCCGGGAGAGGGCTTTTCGTTGGTTTGATCAGATGAATAGTCGCCGCCGCACTCCACACTACTTCGCCTTCGCCCGTTTCTGCATCCACCTCATCACCGCGTACAAGACGCCGATCAGAACTGCGAAGCCGATGAGGTAGAGCATGCGCTCCTTGAGCACTCTGATCAGCACCGTCGGATCGTGCAGCAGCGCCGGCTGGTCGCCAATCACCTTCTGCCCGAACCACGCCAGAAAACTGCAGAACACGAATGCGCCTGCGATCGTCATCAGGGAGAAGTTGCGGAAGTTCATGCGGAACAGGCCTGCCGGGATCGAGATCAGGTGCCGGATCGCCGGAAGCAGGCGGGCCACGAAGATCCCTCCGGCACCATAGGTCTCGAACCAGCGATCGGCGCCTTCGAGCTTGTGAGGCGGCAGGAAAACGTAGCGGCCGTAGCGGTCGAAGAGCGGCCGCCCAAGCTTGAGGGCGATCCAGTAGCTCGCCGCCGATCCTGCCCATGAGCCTGCGGTCGCTGCGAGGATCACGCCGGCGAAGCTCATCCTCCCCTGTGCCGCCCAATACGCGGCTGGCGGGATGACGACCTCGGCGGGGATCGGCAGGGCCGTGCTCTCGAGCGCCATCATGATGAAGATGCCGAGGTAGCCCCAGTCCAGGATGAACTGCATCCAGACGATGAGCAGGTGATGAAGGGTTTGTTCCATGTCGCTCCGAGGACTCGAATTGAGCGGTGCATGCTAACCGAAACAGGACGGAATCGGTGGAGGTGATTGCGGATGGGCCCGCGGCCCAGCGCTGCTGGGCCCTACGCTACAGCAGCGCCAGCGCCGCGCGCCGCACCTTCCCGCGCTCATCGACGGGAATCGATTCGATCAGCTTGACGATCCTCGGTACCTTGTGCGCCGAGAGGTGCTGCCGGCAGAAGGAGCGAACCTGTTCGCGGGTGACATCGGGGCTGGCAACGATCGCCGCGGCAACGACCTCGCCGCGGGCGCCTGCAGGCTCGCCGTAGACCTTGGCTTGGCGAATCCCTTCCATCTGAAGCAAGACGTGCTCGACCTCCCGAGGGTTGACCTTCTTGCCGGCAGTGTTGATCAGATCGCCGGCGCGCCCGGTCAGAACGACCTCGCCGTTCGCGTCGCGCTCCGCAAGATCGTCGGTGAGGAAAGCCTCATGGAAGGGCTGGAAAGTCCGGGCATCGAGAAGATAGCCGAGGGCCACGGCTTCGCCGCGAACGGAAAGGCGCGCCGTCCGGCGATCGATCTGGAGAGCGACACCCTCCATCGCCGCTCCAACGCCGCCCCGCTCGGCGGCGCCGCCGTCGCGGTCGTACGTGATGCCTCCGGATTCGCTGCAGCCATAGAACACGTGAATCGCGATCCCGAACCGCTCGCGAAATCGCCGCGACACGGCGGCCGGGAGCGGTGCGCCGGCGGAGAGAAACGTACGGACGCTCCTGAAATCGTTGCCTGGCTCCAGCGTCGTCAGATGCTCGAAGACCATCGGTATGGCCGGCACGACGCTGCAGCGGTGATGGTTGGTCAGGCTGAGGATCGATTGAGGGAGATAGTCGTTTGACACGACGACGGCCGTCCCTTGAAGAAGGAGCGGCATGACCAGATTCGAAAATCCGTAGGAATGGGAAAAGGGAATCGCGCCGAGGTTGAGATCGCCGGATGTGATCCTCATCGTCCGGCAGATGTTCGTGCAATCGGCGCGGAGGTTTGCCTCGCTCGTGACGATGCCCTTCGGCTTTCCCGTCGATCCGGAAGTGAGCTTGATGAGGCGCGCATCCGCCGGGATCACGCCCGGGCGATCAACGGCTTGCCGGATTGAGACGTCGGTATCGCCGTTCCGGCCTGCGCGATAGATCAGGCCGCGAACGGAGAACTGGCCGAGCACGGCCGCGACCTCAGTCTCGGTGGCATCGCGATCGATCGGCACCGCGACGAGATCGAGCTGGCAGATCGCGAGGATTGCAGCGACGAAATCGAGCGAGTTCGGGAGCTGGATTCCCACAAGATCGCCGCGCCGAAGCCCGGCCTCGATGAACCGTGCAGCGAGATCGCGGGAACGCCCGAGCAACGCCGCGCGTTTGATGACCTCTCCCGACTGGCCGTCGATGAGAGCGGCTGCATCCCGTGATGCCGCGGCGAGTGCGACGAATGTCTCGTACATGATGAGCAGGGTCCGGCGCGGAGAATAGCGGTTGCTTTTTCGAGGCGTCAACTGCAAATGCCTGTACGGTACAATTGCCTTCCCCATGCCGTGCTGCCCTAGCGAAGGTTTGCGACGCCCCCGGCTGTCCTGTGCGGGGTGAGTATGTCTGCCTGGTATCTGGTACTCGCCCTTCTTTTCGTGCTGGCCAACGGCTTCTTCGTGGCCGCCGAGTTCGCGATCATCAGGGTCCGGCCGACGCAGCTCGCCGAGCGGGCAGCCGAAGGGAGCGGGCGGGCGCGCGTGGCCCGGCGGATCACCAAGCGGCTCGACAGCTACCTGTCTGCGACACAGCTCGGGGTCACGCTCGCTTCGCTCGCCCTCGGTTGGATCGGAGAGCCGGCATTCGAGAGCCTCATCCTTCCGCAGCTCGGCCATCTCGGAACATTTCGCATCGCGATAGCCCACTCCATCGCCGCCACCATCGCCTTCACACTCATCTCCGCCCTCCACATCATCATCGGAGAGCTCGGCCCGAAGTACATCGCGATCGACAAGCCGCTCTCGACCGCCCTCTCGGTCGCGCATCTGCTTCGGGGCTTCTACCTGCTGATGTTTCCGGCGATCTGGCTTCTCAACCGCTCCTCGAATGCGGTCCTTCGGCTCGTCGGAATTCGTCTCGCGGAGAAAGGCGACATCGCACATTCCGAGGAGGAGCTGCGCCTCATCATCGCCAGCTCGGAGAAGGCAGGCGTTCTCACCGAGGAGAACCGCGAGATCATCGAGGGCGTCTTCCATTTCTCAAAGCGGACGGCGCGCCAAATCATGGTGCCGCGCACCGACGTCCACATCCTCTCGACGACCAGGAGCATCGAGGAGAACCTGGAGATCATCCGATCGACGCACCACACACGATATCCGCTGTGCGACGGATCGCTTGACCAGACCATTGGCCTCATCCACGTCAAAGACCTCTTCCTTGCGCAACTGCGCGGGCCGGGGAAGACCTTGATCGATCTGCGGCGCGAGATGCTCTTCGTGCCCGAGGGCTCGACGGTCGATCTCCTGCTCGCGCAGTTCATCGAGCACAAGACTCATATGGCGGTCGTGCTGGACGAGTACGGCGGCGCGTCCGGAATCGTCTCGCTCGAGAACATCACCGAAGAGCTGTTCGGTCAGATCCAGGACGAGTTCGACCGGGAGCGCATGGAGATCGAGCCCATGGGGAACGGACGATACCGCGTGCGCGGCGACTACTTGATCGAGGACCTCGCGGACCGGCTGAAGATCGACGTCGGCGAGCCGGCCGAGGAGACCATCGGCGGCTATGTCGCGGCGAAGCTCGGGCGTGAGGTAAGTCCCGGCGACACCACGCAGCTCGGAGAGTTGCACATCGACGTGGTCGACGCGGAGCGCTTCCGCGTCCGCTGGGTCATCGTACGAATGAAGGAACCGCTGACCGAGGAGCTCGCCGACAAGGGAACGGCAGACTGAGCCTCGCAGGTCGGCTACTATTACGCACGCGGCCTCAGCGTGTTTTATTGCCGGTTGGCTCTAATAAGTGTCTTGCAGGCCAGGATTCGCCACGTGGCCCCAGTCAATCAAGTCGCGTCGTGTCAATTGATTGTGGCTGTTGGGTCAAGACCCGAGCCCTCACGGGAGCGTACCCGACCCGCCCACCCGCTCACGCCTCGGAGTGATCGCAGGCACGGCTGCTTGCAGGCGGTTCAGGCGATAATTCACCGTAGAATCGAGCATATGTGAGTTTCAAATACTCATATCTTGCTCCTCCGATCATTGACGGAGTGACCCAGCTCACGTACAATGCGCATCCCTCTATTTGACAGGAAGGAGCCTCTCTTGTCGTCAACTACGAAGATGAGTTTCAAAGTCGGGGAAAAGCTCGTTTATCCCAACCACGGTGTGACCGTGGTCGAGCAAATCGGCGAGTCGCCGTATATGGGCCCCGGCGATACTTACTACCACCTGAGGCTGCTGGCGAATAACTCGCGGCTGATGGTGCCGATCATGAACACCGATCGGGTCGGCCTCCGCAGGTTGTACCAGCAGAAGGAGATCAAGGGACTGATCAGCTTGCTCGAGCAGAAGGTAGCCAAGAGCCATTCCGATTGGAAAGGCCGCTACCGCGAGAATCTCGAGAAGATGAAGACCGGCCGCCTCGAAGACGTCGCCGAGGTGTTGAAGAACCTCAACGAGGTCTCGAAGAAGAAGAGCCTCTCGTTCCGCGAGAAGAAGATGTACGACCGGGCCAAGTACCTGATCGTCTCCGAAGTCGCGATCGTCAAGGGCATGCAGGAAGCAGATGCCGAAAAGCTGATCGAGCGCTCGCTCGACAAGTCGCTCGACGGCCACTAGAACCGGTTGCTCGTGATCTTCACAACGCCGCCCGCTCGGGCGGCGTTGTTGTCTTTGAAGAGAGATCGGACGGATCCGTCCGATCACCCGTGACTTCGCCTCGAAAACGCGTTAGCCTCGCTGCGTGAGCCAACGCCTTCCCGAATGGATCCGCGAGAAGCGGCTGAACCTGCGCGATCTGCACGAGGTCAAGAGTCTTCTCCGCGAGAAGTCTCTCAACTCGGTCTGCGAATCGCTCGCCTGTCCGAACAGGACCGAATGCTTTTCCCGCGGTACGGCGACGTTCATGATCCTCGGCGACATCTGCACGCGCTCCTGTGGGTTTTGCAACGTGACTACCGGCCGGCCCTATGCGCCGCCATCGCCCGACGAGCCGCGCAGTGTGGCCGCCACCGCGCGGCGGATGGGCCTTCGCCACATCGTGGTCACCTCGGTCACCCGCGACGATCTTGCGGACGGCGGAGCGCGGCAATTCGCCGAGACCATTCGCGAGTTACGCACGGCGCTGCCTGGTTCTGCGGTAGAAGTGCTGACCCCCGACTTCCGCGGCAACGCCGAGGCGATTCGCACCGTCGCCGCGGCGCGGCCCGACTACTTCAACCACAACGTTGAGACGGTCCCGCGGCTCTACGACTTCGTCCGTCCGGGCTCACGCTTCGAGCGCTCGCTCTTACTTCTCCGGGAAGTCAAGCGATTCGATTCGGCGATCGCGACGAAGTCCGGCCTCATGCTCGGCCTCGGCGAGCGCCGCGATGAGGTCATCGACGTCATGCGGCGCTTGCTCGAATCGGGTTGCGAGATTCTGACGATCGGCCAATACCTTCAGCCGAAACGCGAGAAGCTCGACGTCGTGGAGTACGTACACCCAGCAGTATTCGACGAGTATCGCGCGTTCGGCGAGGAGTTGGGGTTCCGCGCCGTTTTTTCCGGACCGTTCGTGAGATCGTCGTACATGGCGGACGTCGTCGCGCAACATGCGGCGATGTCGTCATGATCCGGATGGACCATGACAAGCGCTGCACGACCTTCGAAGAAGCGCGGCGGCCGGAATCAATCTCCCCGCCACATCGATCCCGAAGAGCCCGAGACGGGAGCGTACTTCGTCACCTACCTGCCGATCTTTCTCGATTACCTCGCCATTGAGAAGGGTCTGGCGCGAAACTCCCTCAGTGCCTACGCAATCGACTTGCGGCATTTCGGACACTATCTCGCCGATCAGAAGATCGAGCTCGAGAACGTGGAGCGGCTGCACGTCGTCCGCTACTTCCAATCCTTGCGCAGTGCGGGAATCTCGGCGCGTTCCGTGGCCAGGGCGCTGGCGGCGCTTCGCGGCCTGTTCCGCTTTCTCGTCGCCGAGCGCCATCTTCGTCACGATCCGACCGAGAATCTCGAGAATCCAAAGATCTGGTCGACGCTGCCGAAGACGCTCCAGCCGTTTGAGGTCGAGGCGCTGCTCGCGGCGCCCGAGCGCGACACGCCCGAGGGGCTTCGCGACCGGGCCATGCTGGAGCTGCTCTACGCCACCGGCCTCAGAGTGAGCGAGCTGATCCGTGTCAGGGCCGCCGATCTTGTGCTCGACGCCGGGTTTCTTCGAACACTAGGGAAGGGCTCGAAGGAGCGGATCGTTCCGTTCGGCGACGCAGCGCGCGACGCCATCCTCGTCTACATCGATCACGGGCGCCCGGCCCTCGATAAGAAGAGCGACGAGCACTTGTTTCTCACAAATCGCGGGCGACCGATGACCCGGCAAACGTTCTGGATGAAGATCGTGAAGTACGCGCGGACGGCCGGGATCGGTTCGCACATCTCGCCGCACGTGCTCCGGCACTCCTTCGCCACCCACCTGCTCGAGAACGGCGCCGATCTCCGCTCCGTGCAGATGATGCTGGGCCACTCCGACATCTCGACGACGCAGATCTACACGCACGTCTCGCGGGCCCGGCTGCAGAAACTGTACGAGACGTATCATCCGAGGGCGTAACGAGTGCGGACTCCGTCGCTGTTGCCGTCGCCGTCGCCGAGGTCACAGTAGATCCCGTCGATCCCGAAGTAACACGCGTTCGCCGCTCCTGGCATAATTTGAATGCGCCGCAAGTTGAAGGCAGCGCTGATGCAAGTGCGATTCCCGGCCAATCTCGTCATTCTGGCGCTTCTCGTCCTCGCCACGCCTGTGGCCGAGGCGAACATCGCTCTCTTCACGGACGGCAGGACGTTGAAGATCGAGGCCTATCGCCTCGGTGACGGCGGCATCGTGCTGACGCTCAAGAGCGGCGGCTCGGTCACCGTGCCGCTCACGCGGATCGAGCGCATCGTCGACGATGAAGTCGTTGCGCCCGCCATCGTCGCCGAGGCGACGAAGGCGATCGAAGAGAAGACCCCGCCCCACCGGTCGTGGCGGTACAGCGAGACGAGTACGGCGATCTTCAAGACCAAGTACGACACGATCATCGTCGCCGCCGCGAAGAAATTCGACGTCGACGCCGCCCTCGTCTCCGCGGTGATCAAAGCGGAGTCGGACTTCAACACCCGCGAGGTCTCGAACAAAGGCGCGCGCGGTCTGATGCAGCTCATGCCTGCGACCGCCGAGCGCTTCGGCGTCACTGACTCATTCGATCCGGTCGCGAACGTGAACGCCGGCACCCGCTACTTGCGATGGCTGCTGGAGACCTTCGACGACAACGCCGAGCTGGCTCTCGCGGCTTACAACGCAGGCGAGGGCAACGTCTGGAAGTACAACGGCGTCCCGCCGTTCCGAGAGACGGTGGAGTACATCAACCGCATCGCCCGCCACATGCAGACCGCGATCGCTGCCGCCGTTCCGCGAGCGATCGTCGGAGCAATGGAAACCGTGCAGTCGCAGAAGCGCTGAAGCGGCTCGTCGAGCTCGGGGCCGGCCTTCCGCGCTTCACGCCTCCTGCGCCACCGGCTCTTCCGCTTCAGCCTGCCCAGCCTGGAACATCGCCGGCAGCTTGTCGAGGCGCAGGATCATGATCGTCCGGTCGTCGTCGGCCGGGCGGCTCCCACAGTGCGTCGCGACCGCCTCCAGGATGGCGTCGCGGATGACCGTCGGCGAGGGATCGGCGGCGCCGGCGAGGAGCCGTTCGAGTTGATCGAATCCGAACGGGTCGCCCTGCTCGCTCTGGGCCTCGACGATTCCGTCCGACAGGTAGACGATGGTGTCGCCTTCGCAGAGATCGACGTCCTCGGTGCGCGGCTCGATCTTGGGACGCACCCCGAGCGGCAGCGACGGCGACTCGATGGCCCGCGGCGGCTGTCCCTCCCGCAATAAGTACGGATAGAGGTGACCGGCGTTCGTGTGGCGAATGCGCCGCCTTTCGAGATCGAAGATCGTGAACGCCAGGGTCATGAACGCGCGCCGCTCGGTGGAGCGGTAGACGAGCTCGTTCAGCCGCTGGAACAGCGAGATCTCGTCGGCGCCCTCCTCGACCAGGGTCGTGATCGCCGCTTTGACCATGGCCATCACAAGACCGGTCGAGAGGCCGTGACCGGAGACGTCGCCGATGGCCACCGCCAGCCGCGACTTGTCGATGTTGAACAGGTCGTAGTAGTCGCCTCCGATCGAGGCCGTCGGCTCGAAATGCGCGGCGAACGAGACTCCACTGAGCTGAGGCCCTTCCTTCGGCAGCAGGTTTCGCTGGATCGTCGCGGCGATGGCGATCTCGCTCTGCAATCGCTCCTTCTCGGCCACCTTCTGCAGCAGGGAGGCGATGGAGGCCGTCATCCGATCGAACGACTGGGCCATCTCGCCGAGCTGGTTGTGCGGCTTCATGGCGATGCGGTACGAAAAATCGCCGCGTTCCACGGCCTTCGTCCCTCTCTCGATGCGATTCACGGCCCGGGAGATCGAGAAGATCAGCACCGCCGCGAAGAGCGCGGCCATCATGTAGATCAGGAACAGCAGAACCGTGATGACCAGGATGACCCGTGCCAGGATGGCCACGTAGTCTCCGGACGATCCGAAGTAGAACTGGAACAGATTGCTGACCGGATTCACGATTAGAGTGAAGACCCGGTCGTGCTGCTTTGTCTGGCCTGTCTCCCAGTCCGTCGGCGCGGTGATGTCGCCCCAGATGATCCGCCTGCCGAAGTTCTTCTTGATCAGCTCTTCGAACGACCGGTCCGAGGTCTTGACTTTGGCAGCAGCCGTGTCAGTGGCAGCGGACCTCCTACGGCTGCGCTCGTCGCGCTCGTAGGCTGTAAGAACGATCATCCCGCCTTTCTCTTCGAGCTGCTTGGCCCACTCGGCATCGAGCGGTTGAACGAAAACGACGGTGCGCAGGTCGTCGCCCGATCCGAATTGACGCGAGGCGACGAGTATCGGCTGCTCGTCCCGCAGGGCGAGTCCGCTGAACGTCGTGTGCCGGAGCCAGGCAGGAAGCTCGGTACTCGCCTGGTTGCTCGTGTCGTAGATCTGGAGTGACTTCGGGGCGTCCGGCGGCCTGCGCCCGGAGGTGGAGTACTCGACCGCCGCCGACTCCATCTGCCCCAGGCTCGCCTGCCGCTCTCCGCGTAGCGCGGCGTGGCTCATCACGCCGGCGATCATGTAGCCAACCGCCATCAGCAACACGGTCATCAGGATGAATGGCAGAAGGCCGATGAGCACGTAGCTCAGCAGCAGCCGCCTGCCGACGCGCCAGAACAGCTTTCGCAACAGCCAGCGAATGCCCGAGGCGATCCAATAGAGAGTGATCGCGATCAGAACGAGCCAGACCAGAAAGCTTCCGAACACGAGCACGCCGCGGCTGACGTTGATCGCCGCGAACAGCATGCCGAGGTAATGGAGCCCGACGATCAGCACGAGCGCGATCGACCAGACGGCGAGCGCCGGGCCGCCGAAGCGTCCCCGCTGCGGAGGTGGCGCGGGTGGGAGAATCGTCGTCATCGTCACGAGGATATCAGCTCTATGGACTGCGGCGGCTTGCCGGCGCTTTCCGCCCCAGCGGCAAGGACTTGGTCAAACCAATGCGCAAGTTCAGCGCTAGAGAATTGATGCTCGTTCCTGGTCACTGAAAGCGGCGGCGAGCCGCCGCAGTCCATACCGTATCCCATTGGTACGGTGAATGTTGGTCCGCGGTTGCGGAAGGCCGGTCCGGTGCCGGCAGTCAGTATCCGCCGAATCGGGGCCAAGGGAATGGCAACATCCGAAATTCCGACGGATAATGTGCCGTTACTCGTCGCGCTTCAGCGCCCTTGGTTTCTTCCACCTCACCAGGATAACGACATGACGAAACACCGCTTCATCATCCTCGCCGTCGTGGCCACGTTGGCCTCTGCCGGCCTTTCGCCCGTTCGCGCCGACTGCGTCAACCGGTTCGTTGCCCACGGCGAAGGAATGCGCCAGGTATTCACGCTGCTCACCGGAAAGCTCACCTACCAGGAAGCTCAAGCGCTCGCACAAGCGATGGCCGACAAGAAGGCGCCAGTAATCGAATGGGTCGACGACGGCGGGAAGACGATCGCCAAACAGTTCGGCGAGCTCAAGGTTCTCCGCCCCATGCCCGTCGGCTGCGACGGCAGGACGTCAGGCGTCGTCCTGACCGTTCAGTTCCCGACCAGCACGAAGCCCGCGAAGAAAGTGTTCCTGAAGCTCGACCCGAACGCCACGGTTGCGTTCGAAGAGCAGGGCAACTGAGTTTTCATCGCGTCGCTTGCCGCCGCGGCGGTTTAGGTTGCGTCGTCGTCGCGAGAATCTCCAGCGAGTCGTCGGTTAGAAGGTAGAGCGTGCCGGGCTTCGCCGCGACCGAACGGACGGCCGCCGGTACGGCGATGCTCGTGCCGGGCGTCCACGCCGTGCCCGTCGCGTAGAACTGCGGCGAGAAGGCGCGGCCGGCGATCAATCCGCAGCCGCCGTCGACCGCAACGCGTTGATCGACGTACTTGACGACGCCGTTCGGGTCGATGACGTAGGAGCCCAACTGCTCGGAGACTTTCGGCAGCGTCGCCGAGTCAGCGTAGCCGTAGAGCTTGTCGCCGAGGACGTACACCGTCCCCGCCGCAAAGGCGATGGATTGCAACGCGGTAGGTCCCTCGGTTGCACGCGAAGCGATCTGCACGGGATGGAGTGGGTCGCTTATGTCGAAAACTCGAACTTCAGCGGGCAAGTCGACGATGGCGTAGGCTCTCGTGCCGCTGACCGCGACATCCACGACACCGCCGGAGAATGTGGTGGTCTCGACGAGGCTGGTGCGATCGAAAACGAGCGTCTTCTTCTCGCATCCTGAGCTGAGGCAGCCCTTCGAGATCGATACCCAGACCGCCGCACCAACAGTGACGATCGCAAGCGGCTGAACATCGGAGCCCTCGAGGATCGTTGCCTGGGCCATCAACGTCCCCGCCGGCGAGAAGGAGGAAACAACTGCGCCTGTGCCGATCGTGTAAAACCCGGCTGCGCCGGATGCCATGTCGATGATGCCACCCGCGTCGCGGATTCCGCCGGCCCATCGCGGCGCCGTTCCTGTGCTCGTCGTGAAGATGTCGATGCCGGAGCCATCGAACAGATAGATCCGGTCTGCGCCCGCTGCGACCTTCTTGTAGTACGCGTTTCCGGGCTGCGAGGAGAGGCTCCGCGGCAATCGCGAGGCCGACGCGTAGGCGACGGTGGTTACGCCGTCGAGCGTTGCGATGTCCGCGATGGGCTGCGCTCCGGCGGCGACGTTCATCGAGACCGGATCGGACGGCAGCGGGTACTGCGCCGTGACCTTCCTGGAGGTGGTATCCCAGGCGATCAGCGCGGTGTCCGTCAACTCCAGGAGGCGCGTTCCGTCGAGGGCCAGGCTGCGCGGCAGAGCGGTGTTCGATTGCGGCAACAGCGCAACCGCCGGCGTGCTGGAGGAAAAGTCGATGACGCTGATTCCTCGGAATGTGAAGAGCGCGGCTGCATTCGGTCCCGCCGCAATTCCGGCGGCGGAGATGCCGTCCACGGTCGCGACGCGCGGAGTGGCGGTGAAGTCGGTCGACGCGAAGTAGCGGACGCTGGTCGTGCCGCTCGATCCGTCGTCCGCGAGGATCACCGCCGATCCGGTGCGAGCGACTTTTCCCACCTTGATTCCGACGCTGATGAGCTGCGGCGCCGGCGTGGTTTGCGCAAGATCGGCCGACCAGAACGTCCCGTCGGCGAGCGCCGCGTACATTCGCGGGCCGGCCCTCACAGCCGATACGACATTCGCCGAGAAGAGCGCCGACGAGATGACCGCCGGGCTCGTGGAGACCAGCGTCCAGAACGTCAGCGTCTTGCCCGACGAAGTGAGCAGGAATCCATCCCCTCCGTCCTGCACCGTATCATTCGAGCCGCTATGCCAGGTGCGGCCCGGAGTCAGGATTCCGCTGCTGCTCTGCGTCATCTCGAGCAATCCGCCGCCGGCAGTCGAAGCATAGACGCTCGTGCCGAGCGATACGACCGAAGTCATGGAACCGAACGAAAAGGCGTGGAGGGGATAGGGCGAAATGAACGACGTCGTGTCCCAGACCTGCAGTCCGATGTCGCCGGCCGCGGCATAGAGCCGGCTTCCCGCCGTCGCGAGCGCGGAGATGCGATTGATCGTCCCGCCGTTCGGCGCGAGCGCGCTGGCGAAGAGCGTGACCGCCGAGCCGAGGTTCGTGAGATCGAGCGTGCGAAGAACGCGATCGGTGCCAGAAACAAACACGACGTCGCCGGTCACCGGCGCGAGGGACGTCGAACCTGCGCTGAAGCTACCGGCCTTCGCGCTGTTGCTGGCGATGAAGATCTCGCTGTTCTGGCCGTCGGAAACGAACAGCTTGCCGTTGTTCGTGCGCACCGAGATCGAGCGCGGCAGCGATTGAAGCGTCCCGATTTTCTGCGGAGCGGATTGGATGCCGATCGAGAAAACCTCGACGGAGCTGTCGCCGTCAGCGGCATACAGCGTGCCGCTGTCGACCGCGAGCGCGAAGACGTTCGTGCCGCTCGTGGGAAAGACCGCCGGTCCGTTCGATACCGCCGGGTTCAGCGGGTCGAGAAGGCTGATCTGAGTGATGCCGTTCGTCGCGGCAACGTAGAGGTATGGCGCCAGAAGGAGGAGATCGTTCGCCGTGCCGCCGATGTCCATCGACCGCACGAGCTCGATGGCGTGGCCGTTCTTGCGCATCACGTAGAGGATCGAGCCGCTGGCGACGTACGCCACGCCGTTCGCGGCGCGCACGAGGCGCGTGACGCCGGACACCGGGACCGACGCCACGATCGCCGGCGGATCGGCCTGCCGGTCGTAGAGCTGGACGCCGTACGCGCTGGCGGCCCAGAGGTCGTTGCCGTCGATCGAGAGATCGAGAATCGAG
>DASQGS010000536.1:0-14327 GCA_035632455.1 Thermoanaerobaculia bacterium
CGGGGCGTTCTTGCCCCGCGACCCTACTCGCGCAGACGATGCGGGAGCAGTGGTCAGTGATCAGCAGGATCTCCTTGCGAGGACCACGTTCCAGGAAGCCTATCTTTTGTGACCGGGCTCAACCCGCAGCCCGCGAAGAGAGCCTAAGATGCCCTCGTTCCGATTGCCCACAAGTGACAATCGTTCGCAGCCGCCCGAGGGCAATCATGCGACCTCACACCCGGGTTCTTTCATTCTTCATTGCACTCGCTTGCGTCGGCGCCCATGCCGTCACGTACGTCGTCCCGCCTGATGAGGCGCTGATCGCGCGTACGGACGCGATCGTGATTGCGCGGGCGCTTCACTCGCACGTTGAGGAGTCGGCCGCGCGGGGAATCGAGACGGTCACTGTGCTCGCGGTCGAGGAGGTGCTCGTTGGCGACGCTTCGCTGGCAGGCGGGATTCGCGTTCGGACTTCGGGTGGGACGATCGAGACGAAGGACGGTGGGAAGAGAGCCATGGTGGTTCCGGGCGCGCCGCGCTTCGCCGACGGCGAACGGGTGCTGCTGTTTGCGAGAAGGGTCGGAGCGGGCGACTACGCGACGACGGACCTGGGGCTGGGACTGTTCGGATTCGCAACCGACGAGCTCGGCCATCGCGTTCTGGTCCGTGCCGAGAGCGAGATCGTCGGTTGGGATCCGGATGGGTCGGTTCACCACGAGCCGCGGCGCGACGCGGATCGATTCCTCGCGTTCATCCGCGACGTCGTCAATCGCCGGCCCGCGGTGAAAGACTACATCATCAAAGCGCTCCCGCTTGAAGGCGAGAGCCGCTCGATCGAAAAGACGCGTCAGCGGCCATTGAGCGTGTTTACCGCGACGCAGTACACGTTTGTCTCAAGTGGCGCCCTCGAGAACACTATGGGGTTTCGCTGGAAGGCGTTTCCCGCCGCCGTCAACTGGAACCGCGGCAACGCTCAGCCGAATGACGGAAACAACGGCAATGACGCGATCAATACGGCATTCGGCGCGTGGAACGGCGACGCGAGCTCCAATGTCAATTATGTGCTGGCTACCGCCAATGCGAACGCGAACGGACTCTTCGAGGCCACGGATAGCGTGAACAATATCGTCTTCGAGAAGGATATGACCGCCCATGGCATCAGCGCTTTCAATTGTGTCAATGGCGGGGTTCTCGGGGCCGGCGGCGTGCACATCGGAGTCAGCGATGCCACCAACACCGTCAACGGCGAAGTATTTTTCAGAAACGTCGAGGCTGACGTGAGCATGAACCAGGGAATCGGCGCCTGCCTGCCCGGCGGAACGGGCATGGTGGCGCCCGGAGACTTTCACACCTCGGTGACCCACGAGCTCGGTCATACCCTCGGTTTTCGCCACGCCGACAAATCGCGGGACAACAGTCTTGCCTGCACGAGCTTCGCCAATTACGACTGCTCGGACTCAGCGATCATGACTCACTTCGTCGTCGTCGGCCTCGGGGGTGCGCTGACGCCCTGGGATCAGCGGGCCGTGGAGGCGCTCTACCCTTCACCGGCCGCGCCGTCGAATCTCGTGGCCACGGCAGCCAGCTCCACCAGCGTCGCGCTCACATGGACCGCCGTCGCCGGCGCGGCCTCCTACACAGTCTATCGGACCCCAGACAACGCCACCTATTCCAATGTCGGAACGCCGGCCACGAACAGTTTCACAGATTCCAGTGCTTCCGCCAATACAGCGTACTTGTACAAGGTCACCGCCACGGGATCGGGTGTGGAGTCGGGCGACAGCAACAAGGACCTCGCCACGACCGTGATCTTCACCGACCCGATTCTCGCGGCGCAATCGACACAGATCAAGGCCGCTCACGTCACCGAGTTGCGCGCGGCCGTGAACGCCGTGCGAAAGCTCGCCAATGGCGGCTTCGCGAACGACTTCAGCTACAGCGACCCGGCCATTACCGCCCAATCGACCCAAGTGAGCCGCATCCACGTCATCGATCTTCGCAACGCGCTTGATCCGGCACGAGCGGCACTCGGACTGGCGGCGTTGTCGTATACCGACACGACGATTACAGCGCAGACGACCCTGGTGAAGGCCGTGCACTTTGCTGAACTGCGTGGCGGCGTGCAGTAAGATTCTGCCCCATGCGGCAGCTTCTTGTGTTTGGCGTGTCGTTGATCGCGTCACTCTTGAGCTCCTTGTCGGGCGGCGGCTCATCGATCATCGCAATCCCGGTGTTCCTGTCCATGGGCATATCGTTTCCCATGGCTACGGCAATGCAGAAGGTGAATGCCTGTTTCTGGGTCCTGCCCGCCGCACGCAATTACCTCAAGGGACGGGAAATTGATTGGCGTTTCGCGATCGCCTTCGCAATGATCGGACTGGTTGGGGCGTATCTCGGCCTTCTCGTCGTGTTGAGCCTCAACCCGAGAGTCTTGAATGCGATCGTCGGCGTCGTGGTGCTTCTGCTCGTCATCTACATCCAAGTTCGCAGCGAGGTTGGTCTCAGCGAGCAGGTTGTGACGTCGAGAGCGAAAAGACTCGCTTCGTATCTGATCGCGTTGCCGATGGGCTTTTACGAGAGCCTGCTCGGCGCGGGGAACGGCATCTTCTTCGTGGCGGCATCGTTCTATACCAGAGGCTTCGACTTCATCACCGCCCTCGGCTACTATTTTATGACCGCGTTCGTATGGGTGGCCTTTGCCGCCGGCGTCCTCATTCACAAAGGCTATTTCAGTTGGAGCCTGATGCTTCCGACGGTTCTCGGAGCGCTGGCCGGAGGATATTGCGGCTCCAGGCTCGCGCGCCTCAAGGGGAACAGGTTTGTGAAGCTTGTATTCGTGTTGGTCGGTGGGGCGCTGGCTCTGAAGCTGATTCTGGGAGTTTGAACTAGCATCAGCCTGATACAGTTGGCCGGCGATGATCAGGAAGCGATGGTGGTCAGGATTCCCGCCTTCGTGGCGACGCTAACGAAAACCCTCTGTGGTCTCTGTGTCTCTGTGGTGAAAACAAGTCGCTATTCACAAGAGAGACATCACCACAGAGGCACTGAGGACACAGAGAGAGCTTCGCGGTGTTGAATCATCGTCCGCGCGACTACAAACTGTACAGGATGGCCGCCGTAGTCGCAATTCTCGCGTACTCGCCGTCGAGATTGGCCAGCGACATGGCGTGGACCTCGTCCGCGGTGCGCTCGCGGCCCTCGTAATCGCGGCGGCCGAACGTGAACGTGGCGTCGGCGACGACGATGGTCTCGAATCCGAGGTCCGAAGAATGGCGCGCAGTGGCCTCGACCGAATTGTTCGTAATGACACCGGTCATGACGATCGCGTTGATGCCGCGGTCTCGCAGCCATGTTTCCAGATCGGTGCCGATAAATGCACTGTGAACGCTCTTGTCGAACACGCGCTCGCCCGCGGCAGGCTGGGCGACGTCCTTGAAGTCGCATCCCGGCTGTCCGGGCCGATACGTCGACAGCGGCTCGCGCGAGAGATGGCGTACATGAACGACCGGCCTGCCGCCGCTGCGCCACGCGGACAGCAGCGCCGCGATATTGTCCTCGGCCGCGGGGTTGTTCCGGACGCCCCAACTCGGGTCATCGATCGCTTTCTGCAGATCGATGATCAGGAGAGCGGCATTGGGCGGCAAGGTCAACATCGGGAGAGTGTAGCGCGCGACGCCACTTACGACGATTGCGAGACCGACGCGACAGAGCCACGAGCCACTGTCGTGCCCGAGCCGTAACCAACACCGGCTAGACCACGAACATGGCGATCCCGGCGGCAAACATTGCCAGGGTCGTGACGCCCACAACGACGCGCCCCAACCACGAGCTCGGCTGGCCGCGCATCAGCTTGCGATCCGACGCCGCGTGAAGAATGCCGATCATGAGGAACGGCGCCAGAAGGCCGTTGATTACCGCCGTCCAGTAGAGCGCCTTCACCGCGCTGATCCCCACGAAATCCATCGCCACGCCGATGGCGATCGAGATTCCGATGGCGGCATAGAAGGCTCGCGCCCGCGTGAGCTTCTCGTCCATTCCCTGCCGCCAATTGAACGTCTCGGCGAACGCGTAGGCAGCGGATCCGGCAAGGGTCGGAATGGCAAGCACTCCCGTCCCCACAATGCCGATCGTGTAGAGCAGCATCGCAAAGCGGCCCGCCAGCGGACGAAGCGCGGCCGCGACGTCGGCCGACGTGGCGAGCTTTGTCTGGCCGTGCGCGTGGAGCGTGCTCGCCGTCGTGACGATGATGAAGAACATCGCGATGTTGGAGAAGAGCGTCCCGAGCCCGATGTCGATCTTCCGATCGACGATCTCCGTCGCCGTCGCTCGCTGGCGCGCCCTGAGCGTGAAATGGCCGGCGGCCTTTTCCTCCTCCACTTCCTGCGACGCCTGCCAGAAGAAGAGGTACGGACTGATCGTGGTGCCGAGAATCGCGACCAGCGTCGCCCACGCTTCGCGGCCGTGCGGCAGCTTCGGCACCACGGTCGCCCGCAACACGGCTCCCCAATCGGGACGGACGTCGATCGCTGCAACCACATAGACCGCGAGGATCAGCGCCAGCCACTTGAGAGTATTGGCGATCGACGCATATCTCAGCCGGATCGTGGCGATCGTGATCCCGATGCCGCATATCAGCACCGAGACAAACGCCGGCACGCCGGTGAGCAGGTGTACCGCGTCCGCCATCCCGCCCAGATCAGCGCCGACATTGATCGTGTTGGCGATGAACAGCGCACCGGCGGCGGTCGCGAGCAGCCATCGCGGGTATTTCTGCCGCAGCGCTCCGGCCAGCCCCTGGCCGGTCACGAGCCCGATTCTCGCGCACATCATTTGCACTGCCGCCATCAACGGCCAGAGCAC
Source organism: Thermoanaerobaculia bacterium (assembly GCA_035632455.1). Lineage (GTDB taxonomy): Bacteria > Acidobacteriota > Thermoanaerobaculia > Gp7-AA8 > Gp7-AA8 > DASQGS01. Next base: position 4,843 of record DASQGS010000536.1, read on the forward strand.
CGGTGCGGTCCAGAGAAGCTTCGTGCCGAACTGCGCGCCGGCGATCGAATACGTCGCGATTCCTGAAGGATCGTCGTCGGCGGCACCGGTGATGACGCCCGGCCCCAGCGCAGCCGCGATACGGCGCAGGAACGAAACCTTGCGGGGTTTCTTTCGGGGCGCGGACATGTCGCGGTAGTGTAGCCTCGGTCGCCCGTCGGCGCCTTCGGATTTCCTGTGAAGACGCTACGTTACCGAGCGCCGACGAGAAGATGATCTCGCCTCTACGATGGCGCCGCCGGAACCTTGATGGCTCAGGCGACGCCAGGTATTCGCGAGCTCTTATCGCCGCGGGCGCCGGCGAGCTACCAGCGAATGCGCGGCTGCTCGAAGACCTCAGCGAGGTTGTTCAACTCGTGCCTGATCGCTTCCCACTCATTTTGCAGACGCTCGTGGAACCGATGACGGCGCAGAATCCGGTTGATCTCCCTGCCGGAATCAATGGCTGCGCCGACATTGCTTCGGGTCCGCCTGTAGTCGCGTTCGCGGTTCCAGGTCTCGCGGATCCGGTGCAGGGACCGGTCCAACCGCGCGGCTTCGCGGTCCAGCTCGTCGCCCTCGTGTCGTTCGCGGCCCCATAACCGCTCCACGGCCCGCCGGAAGTCGGCTGTGCGACCCTCGCAGTCTCTGATGACGCGATCGATGCGCTCGCCACGCTCGCCGCGCTCGTCGCCATAACGCTGAGCCTGCGCTACCACCGGCCACACAAGGGCCAGCGCCACGAACAAGGGGATATATTTCCTCATATAGCCTCCGGCTTCGTTTGGTTCGTCGTTGATCCGCGTGCAGCCGACTCTAGCGCGTGGCATCGACGAAAGCAATGGAGGGCTTCGCGGAGATGGGGCTACAATCCGCGGACCATGAAAACGCTGACCGCGATTCTCTGCCTGGCCCTCGCCATGCCCTTGCTCGCCGCGCCAAAACCCGCGGCACCGGCGCCGAATGTCTACCCGATGCAGGAGGGATTCGTCGATGCCAACGGCGTCCTGCTCTACTACAAGATCATCGGCCGCGGGGAGCCGTTGCTGATCGTGCACGGCGGGCCGGGCGCGTCGCACGACTACTTCCTGCCGTGGCTGCTGCCGCTGGCGCGGACGAACCGGGTGATCTTCATCGACGAACGCGGCTCCGGAAAATCGGAGAAACTGGAAGATCCGAAGGGCTACACCGTCGAGAACATGGCCGACGACGTGGAGGCCGTGCGCAAGGCCCTCGGCCTGGGCAAGGTCAACCTGCTCGGCCATTCCTACGGCGGCGTGCTCGCTCAAGCCTACGCGCTCAAGTACCAGAAGCATCTCAAGCACCTGGTGCTCTGCAGCACATTCCACAGCACCCGCGCCCTCAACGAAGTCTTCGTGAAGATGAGGCAGCAGATGACGCCCGAGCTGCGCGAACGGATCGACAAGGCGGAGAAGGCAGGTCTTTTCGGCAATGGAAAGGTCTACGAGCAGAATCGCTACACGAACGACTACATGATCGCCGCGTGGGGCGAGGGGTACTTCCCCTACCTCTATCAGAATCACCCCGACGCGAACTTCGATCCGGTGCAGAACGGCAATCAGTCGTGGGATCTGTATCGAGAGATGTGGGGAAGCCACGGCGAGTTCATCGTCGACGGCAATCTCGCTTCCGTCGAGTATGCGGACCGGCTGCCCTCGATCGCGGTGCCGACCCTGATCACGGTGGGCGACCACGACGAGAGCGATCCGGCGATCGCCCGGAGCATGAATCAGCTCATCCGCGGGTCGAAGCTGGTCGTCCTTCCGAAAAGCGGCCACATGACCTTCGTCGATCAGCCAGGCCTGTTTCTCAAGGCCGTCGACGGATTTCTGCACGGGAAGTAGCGTTCGGGATCGATGCAATCGAGAACCGCGCTCAAGCTCGCGATCGCAGCCATCGTGGTGATCCTGTTCGCCGGGATCATCCTGCGGCTCGCCACGCGACTCTTCGTCGTGGCCACGCACTCGCTTCTCACAGCGATTCTCATCGTGGCCATCGTGGTGTGGGCGGTGATGAAGATGAAGTGAGCGAAACCTGTCACAAACCCGCAAAATGCGTGTGAATAACCCGCCTTCTTTGACGATGACCTGAAATTCTGATTGACTGACCGCACGTTCAGCGTGCTGAATCGGGCGCGAAGACCATCAGAATGATGCTCACGAAATCGAAAGAGGAGCTGGTTCAGGAATTTCGGGTCCAGTCTATCCAGGAAGCGGCCATGCGGGTCATCGCCCGCAAAGGGATGGCCGCCGCGACGATGTCCGACATCGCCCGGGAAGCGGGCATCGCCAAGGGGACGATCTACCTCTACTTCCGCGATCGCGACGAGCTCGTCGAGAAGACGTTCGAGACCGCGATCACCGAGCTCCATCGGCGGATCGATGCGGCCTTGGAGGGTGACGCCACCTTCTCCGCCAAGCTGCGCGCGTTGCTCAGCGCCCAGATGGAGTTCTTCCGCGAGAACCGCGAGTTCTTCCGCCTCTACATGTCGCTCCGCTATCCCGAGGGAAGCCCGGCGCAGCAGCGGCGGCAGAAGCGCATATGCCAGCCGCAGTACCGGACCCGCGTGGCCTCGCTGGCTGCGATTCTGGAGCGGGCCATGGACGCGGGAGAGATCCGGCGGATGAATGCGGCCCGGCTGGCGCTGCTCGTCGCCGAGATGAGCATTGCCATCACCATCGAGCGAGTGATGGAGGAGTCGCCGCCTGCCGCCGAAGACGACATCGAGATGATTGCCACCATGATCCTGCAGGGGATCGGCCTCCAACACCCGTAGGAACGGAGTCGACATTGAAACGAGCCCTACTCTTTCTTCTGATGCTGACGAGTGGCGCCGCCGTGGCGCAGAACGCGTCCCCGGCCGCGAGCGCGCAAGCCGGCGCGTCGCGCACGTCGCAGACGATCGTTCTCAGCGAGCCGCTCACGCTGCAGCAGGCGTTGGCGCGCGCGCTTAAGGTCAACAATACCGTCGAGCGCTCGCGGGCCGACGTCGGCGCAGCGGACGCGAACCGCAAGTTCCTGCTGTCCGCGGTCTTACCTCGGGTCAACCTCACTGCGGGCACGATCCGCAACAGCAAGGAAGTGTCGTTCGGCAGCCCCCCCAACCAGAGCCTGGTCCTTCCGGCGTTCGACTGGAACTATCGGATCGTCCTGTCCCAGCCGGTGTACGCGGGACGGCGCGAGCTGCGCGCGTACGAGCAGGCGAAGATCGGCGTGGCCATCGCCCAGCAGGCCGTGCTCGGCACCGAGGACGCGGTGCTGCTGCGCGTCGCCTCGACGTATCTCGCCATGGTCAATGCCCGCGCGCTCATCGAGGTCGAGCAGAAGAACATCGAGCTCGCGGAGCGCCGTCGCGTCCAAGCGGACGCGTTCTACAAAGCCGGCGAAGTAACTCGCGTCGACGTGTTGCGTGCAGAGACAGCGATCAAAGCCGCGCAGCGACTCCTGGCCGTAGCCCAGCAATCATGGTCGACAGCCGAGGGACGGCTGCGCGCGGATCTCGACATCGACGGCCCGATCGCAGTCGTCAGTCCCGATCGCGCGATGCCGCCGGTCCCGGACGAGGCCCAGCTCATCGACGGCGCCGCGAAGAGCCGGCCCGACGTCGTGCAGGCCGTCGAGAATCTTCGCGCCGCCGAGCTCGAGGTGAAGAAGCAGCGCGGCTTCTATCTGCCGCTGGTGACGCTCGACGCCGGCTGGGTCAATCAGAAGGTCACCTTCCCGACGAATCGCTACACCTACGGCGCGCTGCGTTTCACGGTCCCGATCTGGCAGTCGGGCGAGGTCGAGGCGCGCGTGGCCCAGGCGAAGGATCGCGAGTTGCAGGCCCGACTCACGCTCGAAGACGCGAAGATAGCCGTGCGCGAGGACGTCCGCAAGGCGCTCGTCGACTTACATGAGGCGGAGACAAGCCTCGGCCTCGCGCGCGAGCAACTGGCGGCGGCCGAGGCAGAGTATCAACAGGCCTTCGAGCTCTACCGGGCCCAGGAGTCGACGTCGCTCGACCTCTCGTCGTCCGAGACCTCGCTTGCCGATGCCCGCCGTTCCGTCGCGGAGGAGACGCTCAACCGCGACCTTTCAAATCTCAGAGTCTGGTATGCGGCCGGATTGGTGAAGGATGCCCTCGGTGTCAGCGCTTCGACGACTCCGAGGAGTGCCGCGCTGCCGGAAGTCTCTGAGCCGGAATCGACGAAACCACAGGCGGCGATCACAGCCGCGAACGAGAACCAGTGATCTCGCGGATCGCCGATCCGCAAAAGGACGGAGTTACACAGTGATCATGCGCCACCTCATCCGCAGTCTTGCCCTCGCCGCCGTCGCCCTGGCGATGTTCGGCTGTCTGAAGAAGGATGCCGTTTCCGCCACCACGACCACGCAGACCCCGGCCCCGCTGCCGGCCGACGTCAAGGGAGTTGCCTCTGCCGCGACCGCGGCTGCCGTGCCATCGACGGCCGATACGGAGACCGCGCCGAAGCCGGCTGGGGGAGTTGCCACCGAGACCGGCGGCGCGATCGTGGCCACGGGCGAGCTCGCCTCGCCGGTGCGCTCGGAGCTCGCGATCAAGATGCCGGGCCGCGTCGCCAAGGTTTTCGTCGACGAGGGGTCGCGCGTCTCTCAAGGACAGCCGCTGCTCGAGCTCGAGACGGACTACACGCGCCTCAACCTTCAGCGCGCAGAGGCCGACGTGGCGCGCGCGAAAGCCGCCGAGCAGGACGCCAGCCGCGACCTCGACCGGAAGAAGGAGCTGATCGCCAAGGACTCCGTGCCGCGCGCGACCTACGACCGCTCGGAGTCGGCTTTCCAGCAGGCGCAGGCGGCGCGTTTATCTGCCGAGGCCCAGCAGGCGCTGCTCCGGCAACAACTCGCGGACGCCGTGTTGCGCTCGCCGGTGGACGGAGTCATCGCGGAGCGGCGCACGAATCCCGGGCAGCGCCTCGGCGAGGCCACGGTTGCGCTCGTCGTCGCACAGACCTCGCCGCTCAAACTGCGGTTTCGCGTGCCGGAGCGCTACCTCGCTTCGGTGCATCGGGGCCAGGCCGTTCAAGCGACAGTCGATCCCTATCCCGGCGAAGTGTTCCGAGGAAAGGTGACGGTGGTCGGAGGCGTTATCGATCCCACGACCCGATCGCTGCTGGTCGAGACCGAGTTCGCCAACCGCGACGGAAAACTGAAACCGGGACTATTTGCCCGCGTGGAGCTGGAGCATTGATACTTTGGACTGCGGCGGCGAGCCGCCGCAGTCCATAAGGAAACTCTATGCACAAACTAGCTGAGATCTGCGTACGACGGCCGGTTTTCGCGTCGGTGATCATTCTGTCGCTGGTCGTGATCGGCATCTTTTCCTACCGCGAGCTGGGAGTCGATCGCTTCCCGAAAGTCGACATCCCGACGATCACGATCTCGACCCGCCTGGTGGGCGCGGCGCCCGAGGAGATCGAGACCGACATCACGGACAAGCTCGAAGAGGCTGTGAACACGATCAGCGGCATCGATCAGCTTCAATCGACCTCGTCCGACGGACAGTCGCTGATCGTCGTCAGCTTCGAGCTGGAGAAGAACCTCGACGTCGCCGCGCAGGAAGTGCGCGACAAGGTCAATGCCGTCCTCGGACAGCTCCCCAAGGACGCCGATCCACCCATCATTCAGAAAGTCGATCCCGACGCCGTCCCGGTGCTGGCCATCGCGCTCTCCGGACCGGCGCCGATCCGCGACATCACCGAGTATGCGGACAAGACTCTGCGCCGCCGCCTGGAGTCGATCCTCGGCGTCGGCCAGGTGCTGATCGTCGGCGGCCGTCCTCGCCAGATCAACGTGGTCGTCGACACCGCCAAGCTCTCCTCGCTCGGGCTGACATCCGCTCAGGTCGTCCAGGCTTTGCAGTCGCAGAACGTGCAGATCCCAGGCGGGAAAGTCGAGCAGGGAATCCGCGATCTCACCCTGCGCACGTACGGCCGAGTCGAGACGCCGCAGGAGTTCGCTCAGATTCCCGTTGCCACGCGCAACGGCTATCCGGTCAAGATCGGCGACGTCGCGCGCATCGAGGACAGCATCGCGGACCCCATCAGCTCAGCCAGCGTCAACGGCAAACCGGCCGTAGTCCTCTCCATCCGCAAGCAGTCGGGCACGAACACCGTCGAAGTCATCAACCGGCTGAAGGAGCGCGTCGGGCAGATCCGGAAGGAGCTACCGAAGGGCTGGGAGATGAACCTGAACCGCGACCAGTCCGACTACATCATCGCCGCCGTCGATGCCGTGAAGGAGCACCTGGCCCTCGGCTCGGTGTTCGCGGCTCTGATCGTCTGGGTCTTCCTTTCATCGCCGAGCCTGCTCGAAGCCATCGGCGTCTTCATCGCTTCCATGCTGGCCTATTTCCTGACCTTCGACGGCGGGAAGGTCGACCTCGGCCGTGGCCCGATGACGGTCCATCCGCTGGTGCTGCTCGGACTCGTCTTTGCCGGCGGCGTGGTCTGGTACTTCTTCCGAAAATCGCGGCCGACGATCATCTCGGCCATCGCGATCCCGAGCTCGATCATCGCCACGTTTGCCACGATGCGGTACGAGAACTTCACGCTGAATGTCATCACGCTGCTGGCGCTGACTCTCGCCGTCGGCATCGTGATCGACGACGCCGTGGTCGTGCTCGAGAACGTCTTCCGGTTCATGGAAGAAAAGAAGATGACGCCGGCGCGCGCCGCGGTCGAGGGAACGAAGGAGGTCGGCCTGGCCGTGCTGGCGACCTCGCTGTCGCTCATCGCCGTCTTTCTGCCGGTGGCGTTCATGGGCGGCATCGTCGGACGCTTCATGAACTCGTTCGGCGTCACCATGGCCTTCGCCATCGCCGTCTCGCTGCTCGTCTCATTCACCATCACGCCGATGATGTCGTCGCGCTGGCTCAAGCCCGAGCGTCACGACGAGAACGGCGACGAAAAGGCGCACTCGCGCCAATCCGGCTTCTACGCATCCATCGAGTCTGTGTATCTGCGCATGCTCGACTGGTCGATGGCCCACCGCTGGGTCATCGTGGTGGTCATGGTCGTGACGTTCCTGATGACGGTCCCGCTCATCAAGGCGGTCAACAAGAACTTCCTTCCAAACGACGACGAGTCGCAGTTCCAGGTTGTGTCGCGGGCGCCCGAGGGATCGAGCCTCGAGACGACGAAGACCATCACGGAGTCGATCGCCACGCGGGTTCGCGCGCTGCCAGGAGTCGACACCACGGTCGTCACCGTCGGCGACGATCCGCAGGTGACCCAGAACCTCGGGACGGTGTACGTGAAGCTGCTGCCGGTCGACAAGCGCAAGGACGATCAGTTCGCGCTCATGGATCGCGTTCGCCGGGAGATCCTGCCGCAATACGCGCGGCTGAATCTCCGCACCCAGGTCTCTCCGGTCAATGCGTTCGGAGGCGGCGTCAACGCCGAGATCATGTTCTATATCGGCGGGCCGGACCTCAAGCAGCTCGAACGGTACTCGGCCGTCCTGCTGGCGAAACTGAATGAGATGAAGCAGGTCGGCGTCGTCGATCCGGACACGAACCTCATCGTCGGCAAGCCGGAGCTCGGCGCGCGCATCGACCGCGACAAAGCCGCGGACCTCGGCGTCCGCGTCCAGGACATAGCGTCGACGCTCAACGTCCTCGTCGGCGGCCTCAAGATCACCGACTACTACGAGCACGGCGAGCAGTACGAAGTTCACGTCCGCGCCGAGCATGAGTATCGCAAGGATCCGCAGGGCATCGCCCAGGCCGAGGTGCCGTCGGCGAATGGCGGCTCCGTGCAACTCCGCGACGTCGTGTCGCTCAATCCGCTATCCGGCCCGTCGTCGATCAATCGCATCGCCCGCCAGCGCCAGGTGTTGCTGACCGCGAACATGAAACCCGGCTACTCGTCGCAAGCGGTTATCGATGCCCTGGTCAAGGGCGCGGCCGATCTCAAGATGCCGGGCTCCTATTCGACCGGGTTCACCGGCCGCTCGCGCGAGCAGGGGAAGGCGTTCAAGAACTTCGCCATCGCGTTCATCCTGTCGATCATCTTCATGTACCTGATTCTCGCGGCGCAGTTCGAGAGCTGGATCCATCCGATCACGATCCTGCTGGCGCTGCCGCTGACCGTGCCGTTCGCGCTCTTCTCGATCCTGGTCTTGAACCAGTCGCTGAACATCTTTTCGATGCTCGGCATCCTGGTGCTGTTCGGCATCGTCAAGAAGAACGGCATCCTGCAGGTCGACCACACGAACGGCCTCCGCGCCGCTGGGATGCCGCGGCCTCAGGCCATCCGCCTGGCCAATCGCGACCGGCTCCGCCCGATTCTGATGACCACGCTGGCCTTCGTCGCCGGCATGATCCCGCTCGTCGCCTCGAGCGGAACCGGCGCCGGCACGAACCGCACCATCGGCTCGGTGATCATCGGCGGCCAGTTGCTGGCCCTGCTGTTGACGCTCCTCGCGACGCCGGTGGCCTACTCGCTCTTCGACGATTTGCAGGAGAAGCTCCGCCACTGGCAGGGGACGGAGCAACCCGCCGTCGAGCCTTCGGGCGAACCGCAGATTCCGGAGCTGGAACCGGAGGAGGTCGGAGCGGGGTAAGCCCGTCCGCCTTACGGTTCCGGAGCGTGTGAGAACCTCGGCTAACATCGGCCGTCCTCGCTGGCCGTCGTTTCCTATTCCGTGAACGAGCCAAGGATGAGGAAGTTGTGCGCCGCAAACACAGCGTGGTTTACGATTTTCGGAAGTCGGTCAACTTGACCGAGTAGGTCGCCCCCGAAACAAGCTGCAGCTTGCCATGGAACGTCCAGGTATCACCTTCGCGAAGTCTTCCGCAAGGATTCGGAACGACGTGTTCGATCTTGATCAAGACGTCGACGTCCGCGCCAGCGTCGATATCCGGCAATGACCCGAGAATCAGACTCAGACCACCGTCCAGACTGCCGCCAGCCGAGTTGTTGATCACCTTCGTGCCTTGCTTCACGGTGTAGCTGAACTGCACAATTTCGCATCCACCCTGATTTGTGACGATGAAGCTGTTGTCAATCCGCTGGAACGGTTGCGCGGTTGTGCAAGCGCTGTCGAAGCTGATTACAATTAGGAGAACGACGAGAAGTGTGACGAGTCTTTTCATAGGACCTCCACAATAGGAGTGTCTCCAGCGGCATCTGGTCTACCCCCAATAGCGGAAGGTCGCGCTCCGCCACCGCCCAAATTCTGGAGTTCTCCGGCAGCGCCAAGGGCGCGTGATCCCTCAGCCCAGGGCAACGCCCTGGGTCGCGGGCGCCGCCGGATTTCATGGGAATGAACGTAGCCGTGAGCCCCAAGGGGGCGAGATTGTGGTCCGTCGGTAGACTCCACAGATAACGCGACCTTACAGGCCGCGTGATTGTCGCGTCGGAGATCCCACCGGACCCCCCGTTTGCGATCCCCGGGGCGCCGCCCTGGGCTGAGGGATCGTGGCC
>DASQGS010000537.1:0-2078 GCA_035632455.1 Thermoanaerobaculia bacterium
CAGCTGTGCGCCCGCAGCTCGGACGGGGTGGCGTTTCTCCGTCGATCTAAACGGGGGTCGCGGGCCAGGCTGTGCGCCCGCAGCTCCGTGACGCTTCTCCGTCGATCCAAACGGGGATTGCGGGCGCACAGCCGTGCGCCCCTACTTTCTATGGATGAGCATCAGGTTTCGCACGTAGACGATCAGGCCCGTTGCCTGGCCGACGAGGAAGACCGGGTCGCGGCGGTGGACGGCGTAGGCGGTGGTGATCGCGCCGCCGATCAGCGAGAGGTACCAGAACTGGATCGGGATGTGACTGCGGCGCGCGCGCTCCGAGGCGATCCACTGGACGAGGAATCGCGCTGCGAAAATGAACTGGCCGCCGAAGCCGATCAACACCCAGAAATCCCAGGTTCGCGGATCGAAGCTCATGGCGACTCCTCGTGCACGTTGTAACGCAGGACTCGCGTTCCCATCCATCGCACCGCGAGGCAATCGACGAGGCCGCGGAACGCGCGGTTCATGGCCCCGTATTTCGATTGCCCGAACCGGCGCGGCCGGTGGTTGACGGCGATCTCGACCACGCGGTAGCCCTCCAACCGCACCAGCGTCGGCAGAAAGCGGTGCATGCCGACATACAGCTTGACGCGGTCGATTGCCTCGCGGCGGATGAGCTTGAGAGAGCAGCCGGTGTCGGTGACGCGATCGTTCGTGATCCAGTTGCGGAAGCCGTTGCCGAACTTCGATTGCATGCGCCGGCTCCAGGTGTCCTTGCGGTTCACGCGAAGGCCGATGACCATGTCCGCGCCGCTCGTCTGCATCTCGTCCATCATGCGGGGGATGTCCGCGGGATCGTTCTGCAGATCGGCATCAAGGGAGACGACGAGCCTGCCGCGCGCCGCGCGCCACGCGGCATCGAGCGCCGCGGTCTGGCCGCTGTTTTTCTCGAACGCGAGGATGCGCAGATTCGGATGACTCGCCCGCTCCGCGCGCAGCACAGCGAGGCTGCGGTCGTGCGATCCGTCGTCGACGGCAACGATCTCGACGTTCCACGGCCGGCCCGCGACCGCGCTGGCGATCTCGCTGAGCAGGATGGGGATGTTCTCTTCCTCGTTGTAGACCGGGAAGACGACGGAAAGGTCGGGCTGCGTCATCGCGGCAGTTTAACCCTGAACGCGCTCTCGAAATTTGCTGTGGTCGCCTCGGCGACTTCGGCGAGATCGCATCCCCACAACCTGGCGAGCATCTCGGCCACTTTGACCACATACGCCGGCTCATTGTCGCGGCCGCGATACGGCACCGGGGCGAGATAGGGGGTGTCGGTCTCGATCAGGACGCGATCGTGCGGAAGCGCGGCCGCACACTGGCGAAGACTTTCCGCGCTTCGGAACGTCACGATGCCGGAGAAGGAAATGAAGTATCCGAGGCCGATCAACTTCTTCGCCACCTCGGCGGACTCGGTGAAGGAGTGCAGTATGCCGCGCGCACCCTTCGCTTCGTCGCTCGCGAGAAGATCGACGAGGTCGGCGGTGGACTCGCGGTTGTGGATGATCAGCGGGAAGTCGCGCTCCTTCGCCAATCCCAGGTGGCGCATCAAAACCTGGCGCTGCGTCTCGCGCGGCGAGTGCATGTAGTGGTAGTCGAGCCCTGCCTCCCCGATGGCCACGACGCGCGGCGATCCGGCGAGCCTGGCGATCTCGGCGAAAGCAGCGTCATCGCAGTCTTTCGCTTCGTGCGGATGAAAGCCGACCGCGGCCCAGACGTCGTCATGTTGCGCCGCGATGCCGATGGCCTGCGGCGCATCATCGAGCTTCGTGCCCGGAACGACGAACCCACGCACGCCACCCGCCCGGGCCCGCTCGAGACTCGCGCCGGCATCGGCCATCGTGAGGTGGCAGTGAGAGTCAGTGAAGTTCATGGTCGGGGCATTGTAGCGAAAGGCAGAAAGCAGAAAGCAGAGGTGGGACTTCTAATGAACAAACTCCGGAAGTGTCATCCTCAGCCGGCGGAGCCCCCGGAGGGGGCGTAGCGCGGCGAAGGATCCCCTTGCGAAGACCACGCTCCTGCCGAGGAGATCCTTCGCCGCGCTCTACCCCTCC
>DASQGS010000538.1:0-4838 GCA_035632455.1 Thermoanaerobaculia bacterium
TCGCCGGCACCCCTCCGGAGTGCAAAGCGGGGGCTTCGCCGCCGTTAGGCCCGAACGGCCGCGCTCAGCCCAGGGCAACGCCCAGACAAAGGTGATGCGCGGGTTTATCGTCGACATCGCGCAGGACGATGAATCCCGGACCGGAGACGTCAAGCCCGTCTCATGGCACGCGGAATTCTCTGAGCCCCGATCGGTTGCCGGCCGTGTCCTCGGCATACGCATAAATGATCGGCGTCGCATTCCTGTCAACGGTGAAGGGGCCGGTGTAGACGTGCGGTTCTTTGTCATTCTCGGAGAGGAAGTACCAGATCCCCTTGACGCTCGACATCTTGTCGACTGCCGTGAGCGTGACCTGATTCTCGCGGAACGACGCCGACAATTCCGGTGGATCTGTGTCGATCGGCGCCGCTCCTTTGTTCATGAATGATGGATTCACCCGAGTCTCAGGCATGCCGTCACCGCCCGCGTCGTACTTCAGCTCAACGGCCTCGGAGGCCGACACGGTCAGAGTGAACGGCGTCCCAGACGGATAATAGAGGTCTGCGTACCGGATCGCCGAGTCAAGCTGGTAGCTCCCCAGACCGCTCAGTACCTCGATTTCAAATGGTTCGCCCGGAGCTTTGAAATCGATGAAGTAGGTTCTTGATGCGCTCACGGCCACGCTCCAGGAACCGTCGCCCGCCGGGTTGATATCGACGTCCGGTACAGAACCCGGCCACCCGGTCGTGGGATCGATGGCCGTGGAGTGCCCGGCGGCATCGCGCACCAGGATCATGCCCGTTCCGTAGAGGCCGATATAGCGACTCCTCTTCGGAGAATGCTGGCCAACGGTGATGTACTGAGCTGGTGACGCTGCGGACCCGCCAGGCGACCGGCCCGAGGTCTGCGTGGGCACCGGCGGCCTCTGTGCAGGCGGCTGTGACATCGCGTCGAGTCGCGGGGCAGCCCTCGGGCGATAGGCGTTCGCTTTCGCACCCATGATCAACGTCGGATGCTCGTAAGGATTCTCGGGCTTTGGATCATCCTGATCGTGATGAACCGACGCGCGCAGCACCAACAGCGCCGAGATCCCCACGATCGAGGCGAGCTCGATCGCGAATCGGTCGAGCGTCATGCGTTTCTTGACAGGCCGCGAATCTGACTGGGTGGGGCGATCGATGCTCCCCATTTCTGTGACTCCTTCCGTGCGATGGCTCCGGATCATTCTTCTGGACACCGATTGCCATACGCGGATCGGAACTGGTGGTGACCTCGCTCACCGATGTGGTCTCATCTCGAAGGAGCTACAAAACCAGCGCCTGTGAGATTGAGCGTTCAAGAAGCTCGGACTCCGCGACGGCGAGGTCGAGTCGTTGACGGGCGACAAGTTTGTTGACGGTTGTACGCTCGCGCTGAGCGATTCGACCTAGTGCGACGACGCCGAACCGCGGCACCCGAACCTGAAGATCCGTGAGCCGCACCAGTTCGGGCATGACGGTTTACTCGACCCAATGGGAATTGAACGGGCCTTCGAGAGCCGGTGGTGCGTCTGCGCGCACCACCGGCTACTCGCCGGCACTCCTCCGGAGTGCAAAGGCCCGAAGGGCCGTGATCCCTCAGCCCTGGGCAACCCCCAGGGCAACGCCCTGGGTTTTTAGACGCCGTTGACGGTCGTGGTCCCAGTCGCCAAGACCGCGGCCTGAAGGGTCGCGTTAACAGGACGCCGCGCCATGATTCTATTAGCCGCGGAGCACAGCAATCGCGCCTCGTTGGGGCTGAACGGTGATGGGGTGGGCCGTTTACGCGCACCCAGGGCGTTGCCCTGGGCTGAGGGATCACGCGCCGTCGGCGCTCGCGATCTATGTGAGATGTCGTCCTTATCATCCGGCGTTGAATTGCTATACTCCGTCGCGTGCGGGTCCGCGCCGCTGAGGTTGGGTCCGCCGGGTATTATGAAGAACGCGTTGGACGCAGTTGCAGAGGTCCGCTTTACGTGCGCGATGTGCGATCGGGAAGCCGGACACATCCGGCTGGCCGGCAGCCCTTTGTCCTCTCAACTGCAGCGTTGGAGCTTTACCAGCACTCTGACCGCGGTCGTGCCCGCCGAGCAGTTCTCCGCACTCCGGTCTGCAATTGAGCAGCGCGACGCGCGGAGATTGTACGAGCTCGACCTGGAATACGCCCCGTTTTTCTGCCCACAATGCGATGCCATCTATTGCGGCGCGCATTGGAAGAGGTGGGACGTTTTCGATAAGGACGATCCGTCCTGGCATGATTCCATTCGCGGTCAGTGCCCGAAAGGACACGAGCGGATGTTGGAGGATTGAAGCGTACGGCGGCAGCGGCGGGGACTGCCTGGCGGCTCTTGCGAGGCGCGCATCGTGGCGCAATCGACGCGAGGTCGGCATCGCTTTGATGCGCGTTGCGCGCGGGTCCCCTCACTCGCGCTTCGCGCCGCCCTCTCTCGCCGGGAGAGGGCTTTTTCATCTTCGACGCTCTTCAGTCAACAAAAAATGTCCAGGGCCGAGCTCAAGAAGTCCGGCCGCGTCGTTCCAGCCTGCGGATCTCGCGGACGAGCTGCTCGCGCGCCGAGGCTCCCTTGGGCACGAAACTCGCGACCTTGCTCTGCAGCTCGCGGCATTCTGCGCTGGTGGGATCCTTCGAGGTCAGGACCAGGATGGGGATGTTGCGCGTCTCGGCGTCGTCCTTCAGCGCGCCGGCCACTTCGAAGCCGCTCATGCCGGGCATCATGAGATCGAGGATGATCAGGTCCGGCGTGTTCCTGCGAGCGGCGGTGAGGCCTTCCTCGCCGGAGTAGACGCTCTCGACGGCGTATCCGAGGCGGGCCAGTTCGGCGTCGAGGAAGGAGTGAACCGCCTCATCGTCGTCGATCAGGAGCAATCGTGATTTCGCTGGGAATGCGTTCGCCGAGGTGATCGAGCGGATGCGACCGAGGAAGCGGTCGCGGTCGACGGGCTTGACGAAATAATCGTCGGCGCCGAGGGCGATCCCGAGCTCGCGATTGTCGACGAGCGAGACGATGACGACCGGAATCTCGCGAGTCACGTCATCGCTCTTGAGCTGCTTGAGCAACTCCCAGCCGTCCATGCCCGGAAGCACGAGATCGAGCGTGATGGCCACCGGCCGGTTGGCGCGGGCGAGGCGCAGCGCTTCCTCGCCATGACGCGCACGGATCGAGACGTAGCCCGCGGAGCTGAGCGCCGACGAGATCAGCTCGTAGGCGCGCGCGTCGTCCTCGACTACCAGCACCTGGTCGACGGCCTGCGCATCGCCCGCCGGCGGTTGCGGTCCTCGGCTCACGATCGCGGCTCGGGATCGCAGCGGAAGCGTGAACGAGAAGGTGCTGCCGCGTCCCGGCGCGCTTTCCAGCGTGACGTAGCCGCCCTGCAGCTCCACGAATTTCTTGACCAGCGCGAGCCCGAGTCCGGTCCCGCCGAATCCGCGGCGTGCCGTTCCGTCGACCTGCCGGAACTCCTGGAAGATGACGTCGTGGTTGCTCGGATCGATGCCGATGCCCTCGTCGCGCACCGACACCGTGAGAGCGCCGTCGTCGCTGTCCGGCGAGCCCACGGCTCGCGCGGTGATTGTGACCGGCTTGTCCGGCGGCGCGAACTTGGCGGCATTCGAGAGCAGGTTCAGGAGAATCTGCCGGAACTTCGCCACGTCGGTTTCGATGCGCGGCAAATCGGGAGGAATGTCGATCACGACTTCCGGCTGCGGCTCGCGGGTCATGCCGTGCATGGTCTGGCAGACGCTGGTAATGACCGCGAAGGGATCGAAGGTCTCGGGAAAGATCTCCATCTTCCCCGCTTCGATCTTCGAGAGGTCGAGGATATCGCTGATGAGGCCGAGCAGATGCTGACCCGAGGCGAGAATATGCCGCATGAACCCGACCTGCTTTTCCTCGACCTTCCCATCGAGCCGCTCGATGAGAATCTCGGAGAATCCGATGATCGAGTTCATCGGCGTGCGCAGCTCGTGGCTCATGTTCGCCAGGAACTGGCTCTTGAGCCGGTCCGCCTCCTGCGTGCGGCGGTTGGCCTCGGCCAGCTCTTCGGTCCGGCGGTTGAGCTCGGCGGTGAGTCGCGTCAACTCCTCGACTTTGCGGCTCTCCGCGAGCTCGAGATTCCTGATTTCGAGGCGTTTCTGTTGCAGGTCTCCGATGCCCGCGAGGAAGAAATACGAAGCGCTGAATAAGAAGGCCATGCGGCAGACGGCGAGGAGGAACACGTCATTGCCGATCGCCGCCTCTCCCATCAGCATCAGGACGCCGATATAGGCGACGGCATTGAGAAAGTTGACGAGATATGCCGCGCGCTTGCCCGAAACGAACGCCACCGCGGATGCGGTCGCGAGGTACCAGATGAACCAGGGGCTCGTGCTTCCGCCGGTCGCGTAGACGCCGAGCGTGGTGAGGATGATGTCGGCACCCATCCAGACGGGATTGAGAACGCGCCGGCTGATCCCTCGGCGATAGAACTCGACCATGACCGCGGTCGATGCCGCGCCGGCAAGCCAGAACAGCAAGGCAAAGAGCCGCTTGACCGTGATCACACCGAGGGCTTCGCCCGCGATCGCAGTCAACACGCTCGCCGAGTAGACGAAGAGGCGGGTCTTCTGAATGGCGAGATCGAAGCGAAGGATGCCCTCGGACCGCGCCTCGGAGCGTTTGAAGGTCATTGGAGATCAGAAAGCAGAAGGCAGAAAGCAAATGGTGACGCGTGCCCTCTTCAGCCGCGTAAACGGCGTTCGTGTCATCCTGAGCGAGGAGTGGCGCGATGCGCCGACGAAGAGGGAATGACACAACCTTGCGAAGAACTCTCTGCGTCCTCTGCGTC
>DASQGS010000539.1:0-19645 GCA_035632455.1 Thermoanaerobaculia bacterium
GAGCAGCGCACCGAGGTTCGCGTAGCCGATGCCGAGCGGACGGAAGGCGTGGGAGTTTCGTGCGATGGCCTCGGTGGGATAGCTGGCGTAATCGACGACGATCTCCTGCGCGGTGATGACCATGCGCAGCGCGTGGCGATAAGCCTCGACATCGAAACCGCGAGACTCGGTGTAGAAGCGCATCAGATTCAGCGACGCGAGGTTGCATGCCGAGTCGTCGAGGAACATGTACTCCGAACAGGGATTCGAGGCGTTGATGCGGGCCGTGTTCGGGCAGGGATGCCACTCGTTCACGGTGGTGTCGAACTGCATGCCCGGGTCGCCGCAGATCCAGGCGGACTCTGCGATGCGATGCATCAGGTCGCGTGCTTTGAACGTGTCCATCGGATGGCGCGGCTCCGTGATGGACCAGGTGTTCCAGTCGCCGTCGTTCTCGTAGGAGCGCATGAACTCGTCGGCCACGCGGACGGAGTGGTTGGCATTCTGGAACTGGACGGAGTCATACGCGCCACCGGGCGCGTTGAAGGCGCCGTCGTAGCCTGCGTCGATCAGCGCCCAGGCCTTCTTCTCTTCCTTCTCCTTCGACTCGATGAAATCGAGGATGTCGGGATGGTCAATGTTGAGGATGACCATCTTCGCGGCACGGCGGGTCTTGCCGCCGCTCTTGATCACGCCTGCGAACGAGTCGTAGCCCTTCATGAACGAGACCGGGCCGGATGCGGTGCCGCCGCCGGCGAGGAGCTCGCGCGAGGAGCGGATCTTGGAGAGGTTCGATCCGGTTCCCGAGCCGTACTTGAAGAGCATCCCCTCGGTCTTGGCCAGGCTGAGGATCGAGTCCATCGTGTCGTGGACCGAGTTGATGAAGCAGGCCGAACACTGCGGCTTCGGCTCGATGCCGACGTTGAACCAGACCGGGGAGTTGAACGCAGCCATCTGGTAGAGAAGGATGTGGGTCAGCTCGTCGCGAAACGCGTCGCCGTCGGCGTCGGTGGCGAAGTAGCCGCCCTCGCGGCCCCAGCCGGTCATGGTGCGGACGACCCGGCCGATGAGCTGGCGCACCGAGGACTCGCGATCAGGGGTGCCGAGGTGGCCGCGGAAGTACTTCGAGACCACGACGTTCGTGGCCATCTGCGACCAGAACTTCGGCATCTCGACGTCCTTCTGCTCGAAGACCACCTCCCCGCGCTCGTTCGTGATGACCGCGGAGCGGAGCTCCCACTCGCAGGTATCGAACGGGTCGGCGCCGGCCCGTGTGTAGTAGCGCTCGACGGTGATGCCGCCGGTGCGCGTCTCTTTCCTGGCGGCCTTCGGGCTCTTCGGGGCGCGGGATCTCAGCGGCTGCGTGTGTACATCGATGGTGGTCATGTCTCCCCTCTCCTATCGCTCCTGAAAATGAGAAAAACCGAAAATAGAGGACGGATTCTCGAAGCGCTGGGGAAGGAGACCGGTAGGCTCGGTGATGACCTGGAAGCGCGCTGTTGCTCTCTCTCGTCTTGATTCGGCTCTTCGATGCCCGCGGCGATCGGGTCTCGGAGTGCCGCAACAGGTGCCGTCAGGTTGGTGCCGCCCGCTCTCCCTCACTTTCGAGATTCTTTCCCCTATCTCCCCCTTTGGCGCCCGCAGGCGCTCCACGCCCTGGACATCAAAACACGGCTCAACGCGCGGTTGTTCGGACAAATGACTTGGTCTGCGGAACCGGGGTCTTCACCTTGACCGTCACCTGATAGTCGCGAATCTGGAGGGAAACCGACCGAAGCGGCGAGCGAGTGGAAAGACGATACGATCCCTTCAACACCTTCATTTCTCCTCCCTCACTTACACTCAGCTTGTTTTGATTGACGAAAGGTACGCCCGCGAATAGGGGTTGTCAAGTCCGTGAACCACAATATGTAGTGGTCATCATGTTGACTGACACAACATGGAGCGTAACCCCTCGAGAACTCATGGGGTTAGCGGCAGGTCGGAGAGACGCCGGCAGGCTCCACAGGTTTTCCACAGGATTTCCATTGAGACGCGCCGCTAAAGCCACAGGTTCTCCACCGATTTTCATGGGGTTATGCACAGGTTATCCACAGTGGATGCACAAGAGTTGTTGCACGTGGAACAACGGAAGAATGGCGCGTGCGGAGTATGCGTAAAGTACTCTCTAATATCGAGTACTTTGCAGATCTAATCAGACCGATCCGACCGATCCGTCTGATCCGCCAGCCGGAGAGAAAAGAATCTACATCCTCGCCGGCAGCGGAATCCCAAGAAGCTCGCAAGCGCCGGTCATGGTGCGGCGGAAGACCTCAGCGCAAACGGCGCGGCGCTGGCGCTCGTCGGGGTCCTTCTCGTTCTTGATCGGATACTTGTGGTAGAAGGAATTGAACTTCTGCGCCAGCTCCAACAGGTGATGCGTGATCACCGAGAGCTCGAGTGAGTCGACGGCGCGGCGGATCGTCTGCGGCAGCTCGGCCGAGAGGCGTACGAGCTCCCACATCTCGTCCGTGAATCCTTCCATCAGCGTCAACCGGTCGAGCGACGAGTCGTCGATCAGCGGATCGATGCCACGCTCCGCCATCTTGCGGAAGATGTTCTGCGCACGCACCGTCGAGTATTGAAGGTACGGTCCGGAGTCGCCCTCGAACGTCAGTGCCTCGGCGAAGTCGAAGGCGATGACCTTGTTCCGACCGAACTTGAGCATGAAGTAACGGAGCGCGCCGATGGCGATCTGGCGGCCGAGCTCCGTGGAATCAACGGCGTCGGCCTGAGCTGCTTCTCCGTCTTCCCTCGCGTCAGCGCCGGCCCGCACCGCGTCGCCTGCCTTTTCCCCGAGTGCGTCGATGAGATCGTCTGCCTTGACGCCGAGGCCCTTCCGGCCGGACATCTCGATATAGGCGCGTTTCGCGTCCTCTTCACTGATCTCGATCGCCAACGCCTGAGCGGTCGCCGGCGTGAGTGCGACCATCTCATACGAGAAGTGGATCGAATTCTCGGCTTCCTTTGCGTGACCGAGCAGACGCAATCCTTCTTTGACCACTCGCTGCAAGTACGACTGCCGGACGTCGATCACGTTCACGACTCGCGCAGCGCCGCCGAACTTCGGCGCGAAATCCGAGCCGGCGTCTTTACCCGTCGTTTCCCACAGCACGTGTCCATCGGGATACTTCGAGAATTCGCGATAGCGGAACGTCCGGTCGAGGAGGCCGAACTTCCAGAGCTGATACGCGATGTCCTTGCCGGTGTACGTGACCGTGCCGTTGGAACGGACTAGGATCTTGTCGGGCTCATCCATCCCTTCGAAGCCGCCGCTCCCTTCGAGCTTCATCACCCAGCAGCCCTTGTGCTTGCCTTCGTGCTCGTAGATCACGGCGCCCGATTGCTTCAGCAACTCGAAGGCGCGATCCCAGAAGTGGAGCTGAATGATGTCGCTCTCTTTCGGCAGGAGGTCGTAGACGATACCGAGGCGGAGCGTCGTCTTGATGTGCCGGTGAACGATGGCGCGTGCGACCAGCGCAGCGAGCTTGGCCGTGTCGCCTTGTTTCTGCTCGATGCGGTGAAGCGCTTCGTGCCGCCAATGCAGCGCCTCGGGATGCTCCGCGTAGTAGCCGGCCATGCGGGAGTACAGCTCCCAGCAGAGGTAGTCGAAGGGATAGTTGGGATTGTCGGTGGCGAGAATGCGCTCGACGTCTTTCACGCCGAGGTTGTTGTTCGACGACAGCGTTGGAAGATCGACGCCGCCGAGGTCGCCGAGATGCTCGAAGGCGACGACGACGTCGGCTACCTGTACGCCGGTGTCGTCGATGTAATTCTGCGTCTCGACGCGATAGCCAAGCCATTTCAGGCAGCGAACGAGCGTGTCGCCGAGGATGGCGTTGCGGAGGTGCCCGATGTGGGCCGCCTTGTTCGGATTGATGTTCGTGTGCTCGACGATGACGCGCTCGCCGGCCGGTTGAGGCCGCTCGAGAATCGTGCGGATGTGCGCTGCGGTGAACGCGCCGCGCTGGAAGCGAAAATTGAGATAGCCGGCGCCTTCGATGGACACGGACTGGACGAGCATCGGCAACGTGAGCCCCGCGATCATCGTCTCGGCGATCTCGCGCGGCTTGCGCTTGAGCGCCTTCGCGAGCTCAAGGCAGAGCGGCGTGGCGAGATCGCCCATTGCCAGCTTCGGCGGCGCCTGGAGGATCACGCGATCGACGGCGTGCCCGAACTGCGCCAGCACACGCGCCCGCAGGGTCTCGGTGAGTTGTTCGATGATTTGCTCGAGGATCATTCTGGGTTCTCCAGGTGGCTCGTATCGTTCCACGCCTTGAGGACATAGCGATCGTGACGCCAGGCAAAGACGCTGATCGAAGCGTTGTCCATGGCGAGATTGCGCGCGTTGGCGAGGGGCCAGCCGAGGAGGCCTGTCGTTCCGACGCGGATGGCCGTGCCGTGAGTCACGACGACCGGCCGCAGCGGCCGTCCGTTCGCGCTGGATTCGATGGAGCGAAAGGCGCACTGCATCCGGCGCAGAAGATCGACGTGCGACTCGCCGGCGGGACAGGGAGCGGCCGGATCTTCGATCCATTGTTTGTAGCGCTCGAAGTCGTCATGGCGCACTTCGAGGAATCTCTTGCCTTCCCACGCGCCGTAGTTCATCTCGCGAAGGTCGTCGAGCACGCAGATCTCGAGGCCGGTCTCGTCGCGCAAGGCCTCGGCGGTCTTGAGGGCACGACTCAGCGGCGAGCTGAAGATGGCGTTCACGCCGAACTGCGGCATCCGCGCGGCGAGGCGGCGCACCTGCCGGAGGCCGGCTTCCGAAAGGTCGCTGTCCTGCCATCCCTGAGCAACGCCGGCAGCGTTGTGGACGGTCTCGCCATGGCGGACGAGAACGATCTGCTCGATCACGATGCAGTCTCGCGCGCGGCCGCACTCGCAACCCCAACGGCAGCATTCTCGTGATCGAGGAGCGAGGGCGCGGTCATCTCCGCCGGCTTCTCCAGGCCGAGAATCTCGAGGATTGTCGGCGCGACATTCTCGAGTGCACCGCGCTTCTTCTGCAACGCGAAGTGAGACCGCGGATCGAAGAGGATCAGCGGCACAGGATTCGTGGTGTGCGCCGTGTGCGGCTGGTTCGTTGCCGGATCGAACATCAGCTCGCAGTTGCCGTGATCGGCGGTGACGAGCGCGACGCCGCCGGCGCACGTGACGGCATCCAGAATGCGGTTGACCGCCGTGTCCGTTGCATGCACCGCTTCGATCGCCGCGGCCATGACACCGGTGTGGCCGACCATGTCGGGGTTGGCGATGTTGAGGATGATGACGTCGTATTTGTGCGCGTCGATCGCTTTGACGACGCGGTCGGTCAACTCGATCACCGACATCTCCGGCTTCAGGTCGTACGTCGCGATCTTCGGCGACGGCACGAGGATGCGGTCCTCGCCGGGGAACGTGGTGTCGGAGCCGCCGTTGAAGAAAAAGGTGACGTGCGCGTACTTCTCGGTCTCGGCGATGCGGAGCTGGCGGAGGCCCGCGCGTGCGAGCACCTCGCCGAGGTTGTTGCGAATCTCCTGAGGCGGGAAGACGACCGGAAGGCCGAAATCCTCGCGGTACTGATTCATCGTTACGAGGCTGACGCGCGGATGGAGGGCCCGGTCGAAGCCGGCAAAACCGTCGTCCTTGAACGCGGTGACGATCTGGCGCATGCGATCGGCGCGGAAGTTGAAGAAGAGGAGTGCGTCGCGCTCCTCGATGCGGCCGAAGTGCGCACCGGACGGATCGAGCAACGAGATCGGTTCCATGAACTCGTCGTTGATCCCCTGCTCGTAGAAGCGATCCATCGTGGCCAGCGGATGCTTGGTCTCGGTCCCGACGCCGAGGGTCATGAGGTCGTAGCCCCGCTGCACGCGCTCCCAGCGCTTGTCGCGATCCATCGTGTAGTAGCGCCCGGCGATCGTGGCGAGGCGGACTTGCGGCTTATCGGCGATGAAGTCGAGAAGCTGCTGCACGTACTTCTTCGCGGAGACCGGCGGCGTATCGCGGCCGTCCAGGATGGCGTGGACGAAGACGCTCGGCGCGCCGTCGCGCAAGGTCATCCCGTTGGCAAGGGCGGCATCGATGAGGCCATGGAGATGATGTTGGAGCGAGTGAACGCCGCCATCCGAGAGAAGGCCGGCAAAGTGGATGGCGCGACCGCTTTTCTTCAGACTGTCGAACGTTTCGACCAGGATCGGCGCTTTCGCGAGATCGCCGCGATCGACAGCCTTGCTGATCCTGACGATGTCCTGATCGACCACCCGCCCCGCTCCGATATTCAGGTGCCCGACCTCGGAGTTTCCCATCTGCCCCGGCGGCAGGCCCACCGCCAGGCCAGACGCGTCGAGTGTCGTCCATGAAGATCGCCGGAAGAGATCGTCGAATCGCGGCTTGTCCGCCTGCGCGATCGCGTTCCACTCCGCATCCCTCCTGCAGCCGAAGCCGTCGAGGACGATGAGAATAAGAAAGGGCCGGTCCGTCATGCGGTGTGCTTTTATCATAAGAAAGTTCGGCCACTTGCGCCGAAGCTCCCGCTCCCTCACCATGAGGGCCCCGCTTTCCGCCGACAAAACCGCCAGGAGGCTGCATTGAGAATCGCTGCTGCTCTGCTCCTCGCCGCGTCGACGCTGGTCGCCGCCACGACGACATCGTCCCCTGCGCCCTCGCCGAACGTTCCACAGGCTGAGGCAATCGAAAAGCATCCCGAGTGGGACGCCGACTACAGCCGGCAGATCCGCCAGTTCACGACCGGCCCCGAGTTCATGACCTCGCTCGTCGATCACCTTCCGGCATCCGGGAAGGTACCGTCGCCGCTGAAATTCTTCGGCCACGTCGCCGGCGCCGAGGGGCATCTCACGTACGCAGAAGACGTGTATCGCTACATGCGCGCCCTCGAGGCCGCATCGCCGAGGGTCAAAGTGTTCAGCATCGGCAAGAGCGAAGAAGGGCGCGAGATGATCCTCGTGGCCGTCTCCGACGAGAAAACGATCGCCCATCTCGACCGCTACAAAGAGATCACGCGCCGCCTTGCCGATCCGCGCGGCCTCTCCGACGACGACGCCGGCCGGCTGATCGACGAAGGCAAGCCGATGTACTACGCCACCGGGGCCATGCACTCCCCGGAGACGGGCAGCCCGGAGATGCTCATGGAGCTCGCCTATCGCCTCGCGGTCGAGGACACGCCGCTCGTCCGCGGCATCCGCGACAACGTCATCGTCCTCTTCACGCCCGTCCTCGAAGTCGACGGCCGCGACCGCATGGTCGACCTCTGGCGATATCGCGCGGAGAACCCGAAGCTCCCGACGCCGCCCCTCGTTTATTGGGGCCACTACGTCGCGCACGACAACAACCGCGACAACATGGGTCTGGCGCTCAACCTTAGCCGCAACGTTCTGCGGGCCTATTTCGACTTCCACCCGCAGGTCGTCCATGACCTACACGAATCCGTCCCGTTCCTTTACGTCTCCACCGGCACTGGGCCGTACAACGCTTCGCTCGATCCACTCATGATCGACGAATGGCACCGCATGGCATACCACGACGTCACGGAGCTGACCTCGCGCGGACTCCCGGGCATCTGGACGCACGGCTTCTACGACGGCTGGGCGCCGAACTACATGTTCTGGGTCGGCATGGGCCACAACACCATCGGCCGTTTCTACGAGACGTTCGGCAACCGCTGGCCGACGACGGAGAACCGCGTGGTGCGCGGCGCGAGCGACCGGCAGTGGTTCCGCCCGAACCCTCCGCTTCCGACCGTGCGCTGGTCCTTGCGCAACAATGTCAATTATCAGCAGAGCGGACTTCTTTTCGCGCTTGACGACATGGCCAGGAATCGTCGCCATTTTCTCGAGCAGTTCCTTGCGCTCGGCAAGCGCTCGATAAACAAAGCGGCGAGCGAAGGTCCGGCAGCGTGGGTCTTCGACCGCGGGCAGAAGCGCAAGGGACAGCTCCGCGATCTGATGACGTTGCTCCGCGCTCACGGCATCGAAGTGCACGTCGCCGATGCGGCCTTCACGATCAAGACCGGCTGGCCACCTCCCGGCCCGAAGGGCGAGAAGAGCGATGAGTCCGTGCCGGCGGCTGGCGGTCGCGCAGGCAAGGCTCCTGACAAGCCGGAGAAGGACGCGAGCGCCGAGGCGGCGAAGAGCGGGACCGTCGCTCCAGCGAAGGGCGATCAAGCGAAAGGCGAGAAGTCTGAGGCGAAGCCGAGCGATGAAGTCCACTTCGCCGCGGGCAGCTTCATCATCCGCATGGATCAACCCTACAGCCGTCTCGCGGACACGATGCTCGACACGCAGTATGTTCGTGGCGACGAGCGGGTTTACGACGACACTGGCTGGACGCTCGGGCTGCTCAAGAATCTCGACTTCAAGCGCGTGGTCAACGCCGGCGTGCTGAAGGTGGCGATGCGTCCCTGGAGCCCGGCTGCCCCTACGCCGCCAAGCGCGAGCATCCTGGCCATCGAGAATACCGCCGACACCGATCTCGCTCGTCTTCGCTACGCGTTGCCGAAGGCGTCGATGATCGCGATCGATGAGGAGCTCAAGGCGGGTGGTAAGACGTTCGCGCCCGGAACGGTCGTGGTCACAGCCGGCGACGCCAGTGCCGGCGCGATCCGCGACGCGCTGGCGAAGATCAGCCTCTCCGTTTCCGCGCTCGATGCACAGCCGCAGGTCAAATCGCACGTGATCGCGATGCCGCGTCTCGCGGTTCTGCACACGTGGCTTCGAACACAGGACGAGGGTTGGTTCCGCGTCGCGCTCGACGACCTCGGCGTTCCCTACGGTTACATCTCGACGCAGGACGTCAGCCGCACGCCGAACCTCCGCGAGAAGTTCGACGTCATCCTCTTTCCTCCGAGCGGCGCCAGCGATCCGCAGGAGATCGTCAACGGCCTTCCGCCGGGACCGCCGCTGCCTTGGAAGAAGACGGCACTGACTCCGAACCTCGGCGTCGATCAGACGGACGACATGCGCCCGGGCCTCGGCATCACGGGGGTCGGCGCCTTGCAGCGATTCGTCGAAGAGGGCGGCCTTCTCATCACCGTGCGCGACACCGCGGTCTGGGCCGTGCAGTACGGCCTCGCCCGATGGGTCAAGGCCACCGAGTCTCCGAAACTGAAATCGCCCGGCACGATCATCGCCGCTGCGGTCACCGACCGCACGAGCCCCATCGCCTGGGGATACGACGAGACTCTTCCGATCTACTACAGCGGCTCGCCGATCTTCACCGTCGGCATTCGCGACCTCGGCGGCGAACGTCCGGAGTCGCGCCCCAGCGGACGCGGCGGGAAGAGCGATCCCGACATTCCGCAAGGCCGGCCTTTCGTTCCGCTGCCCGAGCGGCCGAAGCCCGGACCGGGCGAGGAAGGGTTTCAGATGCCCGAGGATGCACCGTACAACTTCGAGCCCTTCATGCCGCGCCCCGAGGACCGGCCGCGCGTGATCGTCTCATTCGCGAAGACGGCCGATCAGTTGCTGCTCTCGGGAATGCTGGAAGGCGGCGAGGAGATCGCCGGCAAGCCAGTGGTCATCGACGCACCGCGCGGCAAGGGACACATCCTGCTCTTCGCCTGCAATCCGATGTGGCGCGCCAATACGCAAGGCACGTATGCGCTGATCACGAACGCAATCATGAATTGGGATCACCTCGCCGCCGGGCGGCCGGCGCGATAATGCAGGCATGAGCGCATGGAACCCGGAGCAGTATCAGCGATTTCAACGCGAGCGCGAGCAGCCCTTCCACGATCTGCTCGCGCTGGTCGAGCATCGGCCGCGCATGCGCGTAGCGGACCTCGGATGCGGAACGGGCGAGCTGACGCGAGAGTTGCACCGGCACCTCAAGGCCAATGAGACGGTCGGCATCGACAACTCCGAGACCATGCTGCTCAAGTCCAGCGCGTTCGGCGATGAGATGCTCCGCTTCGAGCGCGGCGACATCGAAGCCTTCATCTCCGACCGCCCGTTCGATCTCGTGTTCTCCAACGCCGCGCTGCATTGGGTCGAGGATCACGGCGCGCTGTTTCACCGCCTGACCAGCCTGTTGTCGAAGGACGGCCAAGTCGCGATCCAGATGCCGGCCAACGAGGACAACCCGTCGCATACAACCGCCGCCGCAGTAGCCGCTGAGGAGCCGTTCGCGAGTGCACTGGCTGGCCACGTGCGGAAGTCGCCGATTCTTCCGCTCGAGCAGTACGCGCAGTTGCTGCATCACCTCGGCTACAAGCGGCAGCACGTTCGCATGCAGATCTACGGCCACCCGCTGCCGTCGTCGCGCGACGTCGTCGAGTGGGTCAAGGGAAGTCTTCTGACCGATTACCAAAAACGGATGGACGCCGGCGCGTTCGCCGCCTTCCTGGCCCGGTATACCGAGCGCCTTCTCGCTGCGATCGGCGACGTCCACCCGTATTTCTATACATACAAGAGGGTGTTGATCTGGGGATCGTTCTAGATCCGGGAAACTCGTAAGAACGAACCTCTGTCTGCTCAACAGCCGCGCTCAAGCAATGAACGATCAATGCCCCGTCTGCTTCTACCGTCCCCTTCCGTGGCCACCCGAGGACCACAACATCTGTATCTGTTGCGGCACTGAATTCGGGTTTGACGATTTCGAGTCCACGCACGCGGAGCTGCGGCGCCGTTGGGTTGCCAACGGGATGCCCTGGTTCAGCACGGAGATGAGACCGCCGCAAGGCTGGGACCCGGCACGCCAGGTCGGGATCGTTGAAGTTGGGAGTTGAGACTGCCGCCCTGTTTCACTGATCGAGAGTCGCCTCCGACTCAATCCTCAGCCAGAATCGTGTGCAACGCGAGCGCCATCGTCAGCGAGGCCAGAACCAGGATCGTGATGAAGAACGATGCCGAGAGCGACGGCCCGGCCGCGTAGGAAGCGCCGCCGAGCACGAAGTGGCTCGGCATGATGGTCGCGAGCCACTGTTCGAGCGTATTCCACTTCCAGGTCAGCAGCGCTGCCCAGCAGCCGGCCACGACGACATAGGCGGCCATTTGAATCTGGGTCATCGGCCGCGATATTCGCTCGGCCGCGATGCGTCCCTCCAGCAGTTGTGCCTTCAGCCAGACGATCGACGGATCCGGAAGGATGTGCTCGCGGTCTTCCATCGATGCGAATCGATGCATCCACGGCGCGAGCTCCGCCGCTTCAGCACAATCGGCACAACCGCGGACGTGCTCCCGCAGTGCTTCGCTCCAGCGGTTCTCGCGCGCGGCGCGGATTGCGTTTGTCTCGAATGGGCAGGCTTCGTTCATGGCGTCACCTCCGGTCCGAGGCCTCGCTTCGTCAGGATCTCGCCCAGCCGCTTGCGAGCCCGGAAGAGCAGCACGCGGACCGACTTCGATTTCACTCCGAGCGCCTCCCCGATCTCGTCATGGCTCGATTCCTCGACGTGGGCCAGCCAGAGCAGTGCGCGCTCCTGCGGTTTCAGCTCGCCGAACGCGCGCATCATGTCGTGGCGCATCTCCGAGCGCTCGGGATGGACTTCGTCGGAAGCGCCGATTTCGCGAGCCCGCTCCCGCTCGCGTTTGCTCTCGCGGAAATGGTCGAAGACGAGATTGGTCGCCGTCCGGAAAAGATACGCCCGCCGCTGCTCCTCGCTCTCGATCTCCGGATTGCTTCGCAGATAACGGAAGTACGCCTTCTGCAGAAGGTCGTCGGCAGTCGCTGCGTTAGCCGTGAGGCGAAAGAGATACGACCAGACATGACCGGCTGTCCTCTTGTAGAAGGCTTCGAACTTCGCTTCGTCCATCGGCTTTTGCGGCGACCGGCCCGAGGTCTTGCAGCGAGCGACCGGCAGCGGGGCCGGCAGAGCCAATCCATCCATGATCATCTCAGATTCGCCGTCAGGATCGATCGTTGCCCGGCGGCTCGGTCGCAGCCGATTCTCCCAGCCTCGGCAGCAATCCCCAGGCTTTCGAGAGTCTGATCGAGACCACGGACGAGACGAGGTACCCGACTCCGAGGCCGAGAAAAACAAAGCCGAAGATCATGAGCCCGGCATTGCGGACTTGGTCGAAAAGACAGACAGCCAGGAATCCGGTACCGAGGAACGAAAGGACGATTCCCTTGTTTATCCCTCCGAGTATCCGATCGTGCGCCAGCGAGCGCGGGGCGTCGCCGAAGCCCTTGACGAACTGCTGGCCGGCCGTTGACTGCAGGAAGTTGACGAACTCGGGCGATGATCCGAATCGGTCCAGCATTCGACTCTGCATATCCGTCTGAAGCTGAGCAGCTCGAACGCGGCTGCGGTTCAGGCCGACAAAGTAAACGACCAGGACGATCATTGCGAAGAAGAAACCGGGCACCATGATTGCTATCCACTCTGCTTCCATGAAGACCTCCCGATCCGCGTGAGCGAATCGCTGTTTGTCGAACGCAGAAACGTTTGGCGAGGGAGGTTGGTTAACAGCGCTCGCTGCCGTCATCCTGAGCGTAGCCGGCGAGGATCTCTTGCGAAGATCGTGGCCGATCGGTCCGATCCGTCTGATCGGTCCCATCAGGCTGACGATGAATCGTCACGCCTACGGCTCGCGATCCAGGGGACATCCTCGATGCCGTGGCAGCGATTGGCGTAGCGGGCGGCGACGAAGAGGTAGTCGGAGAGCCGATTGAGGTACGCGATCGAGGTCGCGCCGGCCGTGCCGACGTCGCCCAGGGACACGACGCAGCGCTCGGCCCGCCGGCAAATCGCCCGGCTGGCGTGCAACTGCGCTGCGACGAGCGAGCCGCCGGGAAGGATGAAGTTCTTGAGCGGCATAAGCTCGCTCTCCATGGCGTCGATCGCCTGCTCGAGGGCCTCAATTCGGCGGGAGGCGACGCCGGGAAATCGATCGACACCGGGCGCTGCGAGCGTTGCGCCGAGGTCGAAGAGATCGCTCTGGATCCTGCCCAGCTCCGCGTCGATTGGCGACCCAGGCCAGCTCGCACGCGCGACGCCGAGAAACGAGCTCAGCTCATCGACCGTGCCGTAGGCCTCGATTCTCGGGCTGTCCTTGGCAACGCGGTCCCCGGCCAGCAGCGAGGTCTCGCCCGCATCGCCG
This sequence comes from Thermoanaerobaculia bacterium, assembly GCA_035632455.1. GTDB lineage: Bacteria > Acidobacteriota > Thermoanaerobaculia > Gp7-AA8 > Gp7-AA8 > DASQGS01. The sequence continues at coordinate 13,059 of DASQGS010000539.1, forward strand.
CCTCGGGTGTAGATCTTCACCCCTCGCTCTCGAGCTCCCGGATGCGCTTTTTGACTTCCATCTCAGCGACGTCCGGGATCACTTCCCAGGCGATGTTGCGAACGACCTGCTCGGACATGAGTTGCACCACGCGGCGGGCGATCCGGTCGACCTGCTCGTCGGTGAGATCCTTCGCGCCGACCAGCGCGGATAATTGCCCCGTTTTCGCTTCCGGAACTGCCTCCTGAACAGGCTCGGGTGCCGGTGACACGCCGGCGGGTGCCCAAGTTTGCGTCTCGTCGAGATCCTCTGCGGGCGGCAGCTCGGGCGCGGCAAACGGAGACTCGTCCGTATGGAGCTTTTCGACGGGAGCCTCGGGCACGGAGAACGTGCCGGTGGCGAACTGCTCGGATCGGCCCGCAGCGGGCGCGTCCGCATCCGGCGGAGTCCATCCCGTTGGCTCCGGCGTCTCCCAAGACACTGGCTCCTCGTCAGGCAACGCGCTCTGAGTCGACATCTTCTGCAACTCGTCGAAGCTCATGCGAGGCAGCGCCCTCGTCTCGGACGAAAAATCGTACCCAGGCTCGGTCGTCGCCGGCTCTTCCCACGGCGCCGGCTCGTGCGACGGCGGCGGAGGTGGCACAGCGGATGGTTGGGCCATCGCCTGAAGCTCATCGAAGCTCATGCGCGGGAAGGCGCGCGTGGCTCCGGGATCCTCGATTGCATGCGGTGCGGTCGGCTGATCCCAGGGCGACTCCTCCTGCGCCGGCGGCGCGGCCGGAGCCGCGTCGGCATGCGCAGCCAGGTCCTCGAATGTCATCTGCGGAAACGCCCTGGTCTCTCCGGCATGATCCGCCGCTGGCTCCCACGGTGCAGCTTCCACGGCGGGCGGGGGAGGTGGCGGAGGAGTGTGCACCGGCTCGTGTGCCATCCGCTGCAGATCTTCGAAGGTCATGCGCGGGAAGGCGCGCGTTTCGGTGGAGACGGTAGGCGCTTCGTCATGAGGAGGCTCGTCCCACGGCGACGCTGGCTCGTGCTCCGGCAGCGCTGCCGGCGGCGGAGTCGCGGGCTCGTTGGATATCCGCTGGAGATCATCGAACGTCATGCGCGGAAATGCTCGCGTCTCGCCTCCGAACGCCTCTGCAGGCGGCTCAGTCTCGAACGGCATCTCGGTCGTCGGCGGCGCCGAAGCAGGCGTAGCCGCGAAAATGTCATCCGAATGGGCGTGGAAAGCGGTCGCAAACGGATCGGCCGCGGGCGGCGGTGGCGGTGCGACCGGAGGAGCGGCCGCGAACGGCACTTCATGCGGTTCCGCCGACCACGCGACGGCGGCAGGCGTTTCCGCGGGACTGAACGGGCTCGGTGGCTCGAACGAGGGAGCCGCGGGCGCCGGCGTCGCGGGACCAGCCGCGCTCTTGCTGTGAAGAATCAACTCCTCCACTTTGTGAATGAGGCTCTGCGATTCGAACGGCTTGGTGACCACGGCGTCGCAACCAGCCTTCTCCGCGCGGTCGGGATCGAAGGGCTCGAATGTGCCGGTGAGAAGGACGACCGGAATCTTGCGCAGGTCGGGGTGCGACTTCACGTACTCGCAGACTTCATAGCCGTTTTTCTCCGGCATGATGATGTCGGAGAGGATGATGTCCGGGCGCAGCTCCGACAGTTTCTGGATCGCTTTCGCGCCGTTGTTGACCGCGGTGACCTCGTAGTCGCCGTCGGAAAACGTCAGCTCGACGACCTTCTGAATCGTGATGCTGTCGTCCGCAAGAAGGATTCTCTTCGGCATGAATGGTTGCTCCGCTGTTTCGAGCAACGTACCATCGGGGCGGAGCGAAGTCAACGCGCGGAACCCCCGCAAAAATGCTGCAATCCTAACGACTTAACGATGTCTGAGCGACCTGCCGAACGCCTCTCCGATCACTTCGCGATCTGTGGTCGCGAGGTCAAACGGCGTGATTATGAGGAGGCGATTCTTGGCATGATCGGCGTCTGGCCCGAGATCGTCGTCTCGTCGTTCGATCATGTTCTGAGCGCCTAGCTCGCCCCCCGTAATGCCGGCTTCGGATGCGACGGAATCATCACCGGCGAACCGGCCGATGCCGTGGCGGCCGTGGCGGGCGCAACTCTCTGTGACGTGGAGGCTTGTGCTACACTCTCGCGATTCCACGACAGCGCCAATTGGGAGGGAGGCGGATATGAAGACTTGGGAGTACAAGATCATCAACGTCCGCTCAGAGAACTACTCCATGGATCCCCGACGAGCCGAGGAGCTCAACCGCCTCGGCGACGAAGGATGGGAGCTCGTCAGCATCACCTCCATCAACTTCAAGACCGGCGCCACCGACCACATCGGCATGGTGTTCAAGCGCGAAAAGAATCACGCGTAGCCGGCTCTACGGCCGCCGCACAATCCCCTTCTCCGTGGCGATGATCGCCTCAGTCGCTTCGCGGGGAAAAAAGCCTGTCTCCACGACGCCCGCCTGTTCCACGATTTTCGCCACGACGACGGCGATGTCCTCGTCCTCAGGAATGCGCACGTCGAGGATCACGTGACCCTCATCGGTGATCAGCGGCGCGCCATCGTGCAGGCGCAGAACCGGACGCAGGTTCATGTCCGCGAAACGCCGCTCGAGGATTGCTCGTGCGAACAGCGTGACCTCGATCGGCAGGACACCCTGTCCGAGGCGTGAGACGAGCTTCGACTCGTCGGCGATGACGATGAACCGCCGCGCGGCTTGCTCAACGATCTTCTCCCGAAGCAGCGCGCCGCCGCGTCCTTTGATCAGGCGAAGTCGATCGTCGATCTCGTCCGCGCCATCGATCGCGAGATCGAGTGGCGCGATGACGGCGAGGTCAAAGATCGGCAGCTTGTACTGCCGTGCCAGGGCCTCCGTCGCTCTTGATGTCCCGACGCAGCGGAGATCGCCGATCGCGCCGCTCTGAAAGGCTTGGCCGAGGATGTGAACCAACTCCTCGGCTGTGCTCCCCGTGCCGAGGCCGAGGGACATCCCGCTGCGAATCTCCGTCAGCGCTTCCCGGGCGGCTACCTGTTTGAGGTGCTTTGCGTTCATGAGTGGAGATGTGTGTCATTCCGATCCGAGTGGACAGCGAAGGATCTCAAGATGGCAGGAAAGACATTTCACCACAGAGACGCAGAGGACAGAGAGAGAGAGTTTGTTTTCGTTTTCTCTGTGTCCTCAGTGCCTCTGTCGTGAATGCCTTTCTCAAGGCGCTGGCTATAAGGATCACGTGGCTCACAATCCCCCCGCCGCGCCGCCGTGCCGCGGGTCGGCAACCGCGGTCATCTTACCTTTCTCGAAAAGGATCGCGTGAACGTCGCCGATCGCCTCGCTCTCACGCGTGCCGTGGCCCATGGCATTGAGTTGATCGACGAGCGAACGCGGCGGCTTGCCATGCTCGACGAAGATCTCCTCCGGATAGCCCTGGTGATGATAGCGAGGCGCGGCCACGGCCTCGTAGAGCGTCTTGCCGTAGACGACCACGTTCAGGAAGACCTGCAGGATCGTGGTCGGAATCATGGCGCCGCCCTCGGTGCCCAAAGCCATGAACGGCTTGCCGCTTTCGAGGATGATCACCGGCGTCATCGAGGATGCGGGCCGCTTGCCCGGCTCGATCGCGTTCACCGGCGATTGCACGACGCCGTTCTGATCCGGTTTTCCGGGCGTGGCGGAAAAGTCGCTCATGGCGTTGTTGAGAAAGAACCCGCATCCCGGCACGACGAACCCGCTGCCGAATGCGTCGTCGAGCGTCGTCGTCACGGCGGCCACGTTCCCCTCGGCGTCCGCGATCGTGAAGTGCGTCGTGTGATTCCCTTCCGGATTGCTGTTCGGCTCCGTCAATGCGATCGACGGCGTGGCGCGAGTCAGATCGATCGAGGCGCGCCACAGACGGGCCCGATCCTCGGAGAGCAATTCGGCGTACGGAATTCGCGTGGTCGTCGGATCGCCGATGTACTTGTTGCGGTCGAGATACGCGCGGCGCTCCGCTTCGGCCATCAGATGGAGCGATCTCGCAGTCTGAAATCCGGCAGCTTTGAGATCATAAGTCCCGAGGATGTTCAGGATCTCGCCCAGCGCGACCCCGCCGGTGGACGGCGGCGGCATCGCGTAAATGTGGTAGCCGCGCCAGACGATCTCGAGCGGCGCGCGCCAGACTGGCTTGTACTCGCGCAAGTCGCGAAAGCCGAGGTATCCGCCAGCGGCGCGAACGGACTCGACGATGTGCTTCGCGATCTCGCCGTCATAGAAATCCTTCGCGCCTTTCTCCGCGATACGCGAGAGAGTCTCGGCGAGATCGTTCTGCACGACGGTCGATCCCGGCGTCGCCGGGCTTCCGCTCGGATAAAAGAGCGCCGACGTCGCGGCGAACTGGTCGATCTTGCGCAGCCGCTTCGCATCTGCGAGCGCTGTGGCGAGCTCGGCGTCGGTCTTGATGCCGCCGCGTGCGAGCCGGATGGCAGGCGCGATCAGCTCGGCCCATCCGCGCGAACCGAACCGGCGATGCATCTCCTCGAGACCCGCGACGCTCGTAGGAACCGCCGCGGCGAGCGGGCCAGTGTGGCAGGCCGCACTCGCGGTGCCATCCTTCTGCTTGTACATGTCGCGCTTCGCCGCGATCGGAGCGACCTCGCGGTAGTCAAGCGCCCACACCGCCTTGCTCTTCGCCTCGTAATAGATGAGAAAACCGCCGCCGCCGAGGTTGCCGGCCCGAGGATGAGTGACCGCGAGCGCGAACGACACCGCCACCGCGGCATCGATGGCGTTCCCGCCACGCCGCAATACCGAAAGGCCGACCTGCGTCGCCTGGGGTGAGGCCGTGGAGAGCGCGGCCTTCTTCGCGACCGACTGCGAGCCCGCCATCAACGTCAAGGGCAGCAACAGGTGCAGGATTGCAATCCCTGTGCGCCGGATCATCGATGCCGCCCTCGGCGCGGGCTGCGATTGCGGTCATACGTAATCTTGAGGCCTTTGAGCGTGAGATCCGTGTCGACTTCGTCGATATGCTCGCTGTCCTCGGCGAGAAGCGATGCCAGCCCGCCGGTGGCGATGACTTTCTTCACATCCGGCACCTCTCGCTTCATCCGCGCCAGAATGCCGTCGACCAGGCCGAGGTACCCGAAGTAGATACCTGCCTGCATATTCACGATGGTGTTCGTCCCGATCACAGTCGGAGGGCGGCGGATGTCGACGCGGGGCAGCCGCGCGGCGCGGGCGAAGAGCGCCTCCGCCGAGATCGTGAGGCCCGGCGCGATCACGCCGCCGAGGTAGCAGGCGTCAGCGGAGACGAGATCGAATGTCGTGGCCGTGCCGAAGTCGACGATGACCGCCGGTCCGCCGTAGAGATGATGCGCCGCCACGGCGTTGACGATGCGGTCGGCTCCGACCTCGTTGGGATTGTCGACGTGAACCGCGATTCCGGTCTTGACGCCCGGCTCGACAAAGAGAGGCTCGATATCGAAATACTTCTCGATCATGGCTCGGATGACGCTGTTGAGCGGCGGGACGACCGAGGCCACGATCGCGCCCTCGAGCGTCTCCAGATGCTCGCCGATGAACTGCCTCGCCAGGATGCCGTACTCGTCGGACGTGCGATCGCGTGCCGTGGCCAGACGCCATGAGCTGACGAGCTCCTCCTCGTGGTACATCCCGAGGACGATGTTCGTGTTGCCGACGTCGACGACGAGCAGACCGGATGGCGATGGCATGGCGCGCCACTAGGGTACAACGGGCGAGCGGTGGGATGTGCGTTGGAGAGCCTGCGATCGTGGCTGGCGTGTAGGGCCCAGCCGCGCTGGGCCGAAAAACCGCGCAGCCCACGAATTTCGACACCGCCCACGACGGCCCAGCGCGGCCGGGCCCTACGAGCGGCAGACTCGCGCGAGCACGAGGCCGGTGACGAACCAGCCGCCGACGTGGTCGACGAATTGCGCCAGCAAGTACTTCGTCGGGAAGGCGAACCAATTCCAATACGAGACGTCGATGTCGATCGTGGCCAGAAGGCCGATGGCGGTGAGGAGCAGAACTCGCGGCCAATAGCCGAGCGAGTTGGAGAGGCCTGAGGCGATGGCAGCGCCGAGGAAGGCAGCCGCGATGTCGGAAACCAGCTCGATCAGCATCCACGTGGCAAAGGGCCCGCCGCCGAACGCCTGCTCCGCCGGATGGGGATTGAACGCGATCACGGCGGCGGGCCCGGCCTCGAACTTGGCCAGCCAGGCATCTTTATCCGCCGGCGTCTGCCGATCCAGATTCATCCCCGGAAGGATGTAGATCGCGCGCTGCTTCATCGAAGAGTGCATGATCTTCAGAACGACGTCGCCTTGCTCCGGAGTCAGCGTCTTCTCGCCGGCCGTGCCGACCGGCGGAAGGTGGGCGATGAAGCTCCAGGCAAAGAGAGCCAGCCCGCCGAGGAGTCCGCCAAGCATGATCTTCTTCATAGGTCCTCCAGTTCGATGATCGATGCTAGCAGCGCAGCGCTAATCGCGATGTCCTCGGGCGCGCCAAACAGTGTCGCAATCGCGACAGAGCGAGCGCGTTCCGCAATCACTCGGCGGAATCGCGCTTTCCGTCGCCGTTGGCGTTGGGGGGGGG
>DASQGS010000540.1:0-14573 GCA_035632455.1 Thermoanaerobaculia bacterium
AGGTTTTGGGTTGTCGTTCCGATAAGACCCTCACCGATTCGGTACCGATTTGCCGGCACCGCGTCCACTCCGTAGCCGCGCGTCGTCGTCGCAACGAAGGTCCCGGTGGCGTTGTCGTACCAGAGCAATGCGCCCGCTGTCGCGCCGATGGTTGCGATGGTCTTCTCCAGCGTCACGTCGAGCAACTGAGGCGTTTCGAGGTGCCCGACGGTGTCGCGAGTGAAGTCCCAGAAGAGCTTGAGTTCCGCCGCGCGTGCCTCGTAGTCCTGGGCGCGTTTGACTGCCAGCACGAACTGCCCGGCGATATTCCGGATGAACTCCTTTTGCCTGTCGGTGAATGCGTTCTTGCGGTGACTCTCAAAATTCAACACTCCGATGACGCGGTCGCTGTCGACCAGCGGGACGTCGAGCTCTGAACGGGTCTTCGTCGCGCCGATGTAGAGGTCCCTCCACCGCTCCTCGTTCTCTAGATCGCGCACGAGAACGGCTTTACGGTTCTCGAACACCCATCGCACGATACCTTCCGAACCAGTGATCGGCTTTTCCCACCCGACCGACTTTGTCAACTCGCTGCCGATAGCCACAAGGAGCTTGAATTTCTCCCCCTTGGCGTCGGCTAGCAGCAGCGAGGCCTCTTCCGCTTGGACGTAGCCGTTCGCTAGCCTGAGGATTGTGTGGAGCACGTCATACAGACGCGTAGTGCGATTCAGTTCTGCATCAACCCGCCGGACGATCTCCATTTCTTGGCTGTACTGCCCTTCGCGCTCGAGGAAGCGCTGCGAGCTTTGGAGTGCTGTCGCGGCGAACGCCGCGAGAATCCGGATTAAGCGCTTCCGCGGCCCACCGAATTGCTGCGGCTTCCGGTAGTTGATGAACAAGACGCCGACGGTCTCGCCGACACGCAACGAGATCGCAGCAGCGGAGGCGACCTTTTCCCGCTTTTGAAACGTCCCGCCTCCACCTTTCAACCCTAGCTCCGTCGGTAAGGTTGACGCATCCTCACAAAAGACGCCCTCGTCATAGTCGACGATCCGCGCGAACATCGGATCGGGCCGGGACGGCTGCAGGAAGTCTGGCTCAAGGAGCTCACCTGCAACAAATGGCGGGAGGATGAACCGCCCTTCATCCGCCGCCCAGCGATAGAGGATAACCACGTCGGCACCGGCGCCTTGGCGAACGTTTTCGGCATACGTGCAAAACGCGTCGACCGACGTCAACTCCTCGTGCAAATGTTTTGTGACCTGGCTGATGGTGTTGAGATCGGCGAACAGCCGCATGCCGTTCAGCGCGGTGGCGACGTGGTTTCGCAGAAGCTCGATCACCCGCAGGTCTTCGTTGTCGAAAGGATCCGACTGCGGTTGCTCGATCGACAGAAATCCGAGCGGCACGTTCCGAAAAACCATCGGGACGAAGATTTCGTCCGCCAACTGGGCTTCGCGGATTCGCAGCCGCGCTACGGGACCGGCGAAGATGGCTTGCCGTTCGGCCTCCAGTAGCGGCGCGCGCTCCTCCTCGATAACTCCATAGGCCGTGCTCACGTATTTCGTGACCGAGTCGGTAACCGGATCGAGAACGCCGAGGCAAGAGAGATTGCTGCCATCGATGATGTCGCGGAGGCGATCGTCGAGTAGGCGAAAAAGCGTCCGCGGGTCGTCGAGTTGCTGATTGATCTCGTGACCGAGGTCGAGCACTTTCTCATAGCGCCACGCACGTCGAAGAATCGCGCCTGCCCGACCGACGAACTGGAGGATGAGCTGCTCCTGTCCGTCTCCAAACGTGCGTGGTTCGCGGAAATCGATGTATACGACCGCAAGGGGCTTCGGACGCTTCGGTAGGTCGATTTCGACAGCGATGAATGACAGGATCTTTTCCTGCTGAGTGAACTTGCTAGCGTACTCCGGCGTCCTCCGCAGGTCTTCAATCTTCAGGATGCTCTCAGTGAGGATGTGGTGCGCGAGACCGTCGGGTCGCGGCCGGTCGAACGCGGACTGGCCGTCGAGCAGATTGCCTCTGACGCATGGTGGCCAGCCGAAGTCACCGGTGAGGGGATTCATCGGGAAGAGCACGCTGAGGTCGCAGCCGAAGATTTGAATCGCGACATCAAGCACTTCGTACTGAGCGCGCTCCAGTTCTCCAGCGATCGGCCTGGCCAGCCCGATCGAATGGCTTTCAGACACAGTCATGACAGCGCATGTCTCCGTGGGTTCCGAATCTTTGACTTAAGGGTGTAGCGACAATTGTACATGAGTCCGTCTCCGCAGACTGCGATCTCGCTGACGTACGATTGTCTACCCGCTAGCTAGCTGTAGTTATGGAGTGACGTGCCGGGCGATTTTTCGCTAGTCACGAAAAAATATTTCGGAGCGCGGCAGTGGCGAAAGCCGCGGGCGGCGGGGGTTGCGCTCAAAAGGCGCCTCGCTTGAGCTCGCGCTACCAGGCACGAGACCCAGTCCTGCGCCGGAGGTTGGATGTCGTCGGCGTCACATCCTGCCAAGTTCCGCGGCCGCACTTAGAAAGTGCGGCCACCGGCCCTACGACATCCGGCCAAGCGGCCCTATCTTCCCGCCGTGGCCTTCGCCCCCTGCATCCCCACCCCCGACCGATTCGACACCACCAGCCACGGGTAGACCGTCAGATAAATGCGGGCCGCGCTGCGGAATCGCCGGACGAGCGCGGGCTGCTTGGCGAGGTAGTTGACCGTGCCTCCGTTGTCGTAGTCCACGTTCACGAGCGTTTCGGCCGGCGATTGCTCGGTGAATGGCTTCGCCTCGGCGTAGCGGGCGTGGTAGTACCAGGGGCCGCTGGCGAGGGTGAGCGTTCGCTCCTGGGCATCCCACATCGGGATGATGCGGTCTTTGCTGAGCGACGGATCGAGGAGGTTCGCGCCGATTCCGTCGCGCGGCAGGGTCACGCCGGCTGCGGCGAAGAGTGTCGGGAGAATATCGAGGTGCGAGGCCGGGCCGGCGATCGTCTGACCGCCTTTCAGCAGCGGCGAGTAGACGATGAACGGCACGCGGTGGCGCAGCTCGACCAGCGTGTGCAAGCTCAGCACCGGGCGTTGATACGGAGCGACCGGCGTCCCGTGGTCTCCCGTGATGATGAAGATCGTGTGCTTGAACCACGGCTGTTGCTTCGCGGCGCGGAAGAGCTCGCCGACTGCCTGGTCGCTGTAGTGGACGGTCTGGGCCTGGCTCGGCGCACGATTCCTCAGGATGACTTCGGAGCCGGGGAACACCGGCGCCTCCATCGGCGCGCGCGGCGGCAGCGGCGGCGGCGGGCCGGCGTCCTTCGGCAATTCGAAGGGATGGTGATTCGAGACCGTGAGGATCATCGAGGCGAACGGCTCCTGAAGATGGCTCAGCGCGGTCACGGCATTGCGAGCCAGCGCGCGGTCGGAGAAGCCCCAGTTCGTCCGCGGATCGCTGGGCGAGAACGACCGCCCGTCGACGGTATGGATTCCGCGGCGCGGATAGAAGCGGTCGCGGCCGTAGAAGTTGCTGTCGCCGTTGTGAATCCAGAGAAAGCGCTTCCATCCTGCTTCGTTGAGGATCTCCGGAAGGCCTGCCAGCGTTACTTCAGGGCGTGAGGCCATCAGGATCTCGCCCGGAAGCGGGGGCAGCCCGTACCAGAGCGCGACCTCGGCCGCGGCGGTGTAGGAGCCGGCGCTGTACGCGGGATCGACGCGGATGCCGTCGCGGGCCAGCTCGTCGATGTTGGGCGTGAGGCCGGGCGGATCCGCGCCGTAGCATCCGACCTCTTCCGCGCGCAGGCTCTCGAGAACGACGAAGACGATGTTCGGCTTGAACGCCAACGCCACGGGCGGGTCGTGCGGGAGATAGCTCAGAGGATATTCGGGGTCGAGATAGTCGCGCGGAGGAGACTCCGGCGCCAGCTCGCGAATCGACAGCTCCGAGATGGCCGGAGCGGTGATCTCGGATCTGGCCCGGGCCTCGGTGACCGCGCGCTCCGGCATGTTGACGAACACCGCCAGCATCGGGTTCTCGGCGAGGCCCGGGAGGATGAGGCTGCGCGAGAGGAACGTGATGAGCGCCGCGAGAAGGAACAGCGCCTCGTACAACGGGCGAACGACCCAGCGCCGGTCGGACCGCTTCGACGCGCGCCAGCTCACGGACATGACCAGCAGCAGCACCAGCAGCGACGCCGCGAGAATCAGGCCCGGAGTCCCGATCAGCGATCGTTGGACCATCAGCAGCGGCACGCCGCGGCGGAGGTCCTCGGCCCGGATGGCGCCGCCGAAGAAGATGACCGCCTGCGAGCGCGCGATTTGCAGGATGTTCACGGCGATGCCGAACGCGCCGAAGGCCATCCTCAACGACCGCTCGGCCCGAGCCCAGTGGCAGGCGCCAAGGACGATCGATGCCGCGAGGGCGAACACCGCGGTGTCCTGCAAGATGCCGAGAAGAAGAAAGAGCACAGGACGCGCCGCGGGGAGCGGCATCTCGAAATGGATGGCGAGCCGGATCACAAGGCCGCACAGAACACCCAGCGACGAGACGAAGAACACGAATCGCCGCGTCTCCGCGGATGGGGAATGCCGGGTCCGGGATTGCGCCGCAGGATCGGAGGCGATCGTGTGCGACGCCGCAGCCAGCGCGTTCACGTCCGCGGCGTTGCGTCGGTCGTCGATATGTGTCCCGCCGGACATGATTAATGCAGTATCGCAGGTTGCCGCTGTGCGTAGCCGTGCGAAGAGGCTGACGTCAGCCATCGCCTCATCCACACCAGCGGCCTGAGCTCACGCGGAGACGCGAAGAGCGCGGAGGTGTGCTGGTCGGAGTCTTCGTTGATGGAATTCGCGATCGCACTCTCCGCGACCTCCGCGTCTCCGCGTGAGAAGGCATTAACTTAACCACAGAGACACAGAGGTCACAGAGACAGTCGTCTCATGATCTCTGTGTCCTCAGTGCCTCTGTGGTGAATGCTTCCTTTTCGCAGAGTCGTGCCGAGGAGATCCTTCGGCGCGCTCCACCCCTTCGGGGTTACGCCGCCTCAGGATGACGTGCTGGCCACTGACCACTGGCCACTGCTCACTGGTTTTACTCCTCGAACAATCCGTCCACGAAATCGTTCGGGTCGAAGGGGATCAGGTCGTCCGCGGCTTCGCCGACGCCGATGAATTTCACCGGGATGTCGAACTGGCGCATGATCGAGAGGATGACGCCGCCTTTGGCCGTGCCGTCGAGCTTCGTGACCACCATCCCCGTCACCTTCGCCGCTTCGAGGAACGCGGCGGCCTGGCTGACGCCGTTCTGGCCGGTCGTGCCGTCGAGGACGAGAAGCGTCTCGTGCGGCGCGCCCGGAAGCTCCTTTTCGATCACGCGCCGGACTTTCGCGAGCTCCTGCATGAGGTGCGACTTGTTGTGGAGGCGGCCGGCGGTGTCGATGAGCACGACGTCCGAGCCGCGCGCTTTCGCGGCCGTGACGGTGTCGTGCGCGACGGCGCCGGGATCGGAGCCGGGGCGATGCTTGACCATCGGGACGCCCACGCGATCGGCCCACAGTTGAAGCTGCTCGATGGCCGCGGCGCGGAACGTGTCCGCCGCACCGAGGATCACGCTCTTCCCTTCGCCTTTCCATCGTGCGGCGAGCTTGGCGATGGTGGTCGTCTTTCCCGTCCCGTTCACGCCGACGACGAGGATGACGAACGGCTTCGCTTTCGACAGGTCGATCGTCTGGGCGTCTCGCCGCGGGATGAGGTTGCGCGTCTCTTCGCGAAGCGCGTCGGTCAGGGCCTGAACATCGCGGATCTTCTCCTCGCGAACGCGTTTCTGGATACGATCGATGAGCGATGTCGTGAGCTCCGCGCCGACGTCTGCGCCGAGGAGACCTTCTTCGAGGCCGTCGATCGCGGCGGCGTCGATCGGAAGATCGGGCGTCACCACCTCCTTGACCTTCTCGATGATCTCGGTGTGGGTCATGAAGAGCCCACGTTTGAGTTTTTGGAAAAAGGATCGGTCGCTCATCTCGGTCTGCTGGTCCCCTGATCGCGCTGGGCGATCGCCTTATGCACCATCTGTTCGTCGACGGTGAAGACGCGGCGTCCAGCGGGATCGGGCTCCACCTCGGCGATGGGATCGAACTCCAGCGCGCTGATCACGCGGCGGTACGTTTCGGCCAGTGCGCGCGCGCCGAGGCGTTTCTGCCGCGAGGCATCCCAGGCGATGGCCACCAGCGCCCCTCGGGTGATCTGGAGGTCGATACCGAATCGGGCGAAGTACTGGCGCGATTTTCGGAAAAGCGAGGCCTCGGGCTCGACGAAGATCCGGGCCAGGTCGGTCTCGCCGAGGTCGTTGAGCACGACGATCGATTCGAATCGCGACACGAACTGCGGCGTGATGCCATAGCGGAAGAGGTCGTCGTACTTGAGATAGGCGCGGAGATGGAACGGCAACTCCTCGCGCACGTCGCCCGACTCGGAGACCACGACCACCGGCTTCAGCGGAACGACGTCGGTGCCGACGGTGGCGCGCCGGAGCACGCTGTCGTAGAGCTCCTCGAATGCTCCGCCGGCGACGAACAACACCGCCGAGGAGTTCACCGAGAGCGTCCGCCCCTCGGTCGTGAACTCGACGTTCTCGTTCTCCATCAACGTCAGCAACGCTTCCTGCGCCACGATGCCGCGCACGTTCGCGGTCCCGCCGACGCTGGCGCGGATCTTGTCGACCTCGTCGATGAAGACGATCCCGTTCGCGATCGAGCGGAGAAGCAATTCGTCGCTCTCGTCACGGCCGAGAAGCCGTTTTGCGTTGGCGTAGAGACGGCCCAGAACGACCTTGCCATATCCCTGGTGCTCGTCGGCCAGGACGTTCGCATTGATGCGGATGACGTTCGCATGCTGATTGAGATCTGCACGCGATGCGAGGAACTGCTCCACCGCGCGCATCAGCGTGGTCTTGCCCGATCCGGAGTTGCCGATCAGCAGGATGTTGCCCGCGGAGTGCCCGGCGAGGTGTTTGACAATGGCCACCGCGATCTCCCGGATGGCGTCGTCCTGCCCGACTACAGTCTTGCGAAGCTCCTCAAAGATCTCGCGCGGGCGAAGGGGGAAGGACATGGCGGGGTATTGTATGGCAGCGGGCGGGGAGTAAATGTTGGAAGTGGTCAGTGGTCAGCGTGTCATCCTGAGCCGGCGAAACCCCGGAGGGGTGAAGCGCGGCGAAGAATCTCCTCGGCAGGATCTGCGTTCGAATGTCTTGCGTCCCTCGATGCGTTCTCACGCGGAGAACGCGGCGCATCGTCATCCGAGCCGCGCGTGCCTTGTGTCATCCTGAGCCGCGCTCACGGCGAAGGATCTCGAGATCGCAGATCGTGCCAAGGAGATCCTTCGCCGCGCTTCACCCCTTCGGGGTTTTCGCCGGCTCAGGATGACGTACTGACCACTGACCACTTCTTGTTCACACAAAACGAACCCTCACTCCCTTCCGTAACCACCCCAGTCCCGCCCCGCAGAGTGCTCCGATCGTGTTCCAGAAGACGTCGCGGAGATCGATAACGAGCGTCGGCAGTGCGTACTGCCACAGACTGAGCGTCAGTGCGAACACCAGGCCGCCGAGCGCGGTGGCGGCGACGGTGCGGAACCGCGGACGATGCGGGCGATCGAGGGCCATGAACGCGAGGAAGCCCCAGGGCACGAAGAAGAGAATGTCGGCGGCGGGCGGCGTGAGCAGCAAAATGATCTCCACGCTCTGCGAGCGGCCTTCCGGCCGGTCGCCGGCCAGAGCGAGGATCTCGTTGAGAATCGGCGGGTCCTTCGCGTACGCGCGGCCCGACAGAGCCCACAGCAGCGCCGCCATCGCCAGCGTCGTGAGAACGAGCAACGCGATCGTGACCGGCCGCCGGATGAGGATGATCTTGATGTCGGGCATCGCAGAACAAACCCAATGTTAAATGTTCAATGTTGAATGTTGAATTGAGGGCGGCTCACGCGGAGACGCGGAGACCGCGGAGAGGTTGCCAACGAGACACTGCTTCCGACAAAAGGAACAAGACCTCGTCTCCGCGCCCTCCGCGTCTCTGCGTGAGCCAGCACTCGCCTTTCAATTCAGCATTCAACATTGAACTGAACATTCAACATTCAGCCTTCCCCGCCAACTCCATCGAATAAAATCGTCCGAGCCATGCTTCCCTTTCTTCGCTTCGGCCGATATCGCGAGATTGCACGCGAGGTCGCCGAGCGCTTGCTGAACGCGCGCGATGCGACGGCACCGCGGAGCGCGTTCGCAGCGTGGCGGGCCGGGCTCGACGTGATCGTCCCTTCGGCTTCAATGGCCGATTCCATCGTTCGGGAGATCCTTGCGCACGTTCCTGAAGGCATTGCCGGGCTGCGCATCGACACGATCGAGCGCCTGGCGCGCCGGATCGTCAACGATGCCGGCGAGTATCCGCACGTCGCGGATGATCGCGAGCGGCGCCTGGCGATGCGGACCGCGGTCCGGGCCGTCGACGATCCGATGATGGCGACGCACGGCATCGGCTCGATGATCGAGCGCTCGTATCGCGACGTGCGCGACAGCGGGATGACGCTGGACCGCTTCGAGCAGCGCCTGCGGACCGCGAACGTACGCCATCGCCGGCGCTCGCAGGCGATCCTCGCGGTGTGGCGCGAGTACGAGCGCCTCCTGACGCGGCTGTCGGCCATCGATCCCGCCGATCTCTTCGAGCGCGCCTCAGCGTTGATCGAGCGCCTGCCGGCGGATACTTCCTTCCTCGTCGCCGGGTTCTACGACATGACCGGCGTGCAGCTCGCGCTCGTCTCGGCGCTGGCGGCCCGCGAAAGGCTCGGCGGATTGCTGGTGCCGGTCGCGCCCCCCGTCAGTCTCAATGGCGAGAGCTACCGCTTCGCCGAGCCGTTCATCAACAAGTTGACGAGCTTCGCGCAGGCGGAGGCCTCGGATTCACCGCCTCATTCTCCCGATTGGCACGCCTCGGAGCACGACACGAATTCCGCGGAGCTGCGCGCCGTCTGCCGCGCGATTCGCGATCTGCTGCAACAGGGCGCCCGGCCGGAGTCAATCGGTATCGTGGCGCGCTCCCTCGACCCGTACGACGTCCGCCTCCTCGATCGCTTCTCACGCGAGAACGGATTCACTGTCAGCGCGCGTGCAAGCTCGCCGCTCATCGGGCAGCGGATCGCGCGCGGCGTGGTGACGCTGCTGCGATTGCGCGACCGCAGCTTTCCGCGCGGCGACGTGCTCGAGCTTGTTCGCGACGGGCTCCGCACGCGTCCCGTGCACATCGACCGGGTCGATCTCTCCACGCGCAACGCTCGAATCGCCGGCGGCACGTCCACGGAGCTCGGCACGATCAAGCCCCGCCGCGCCGATGAACAGGGCGTGCGCGATTACCTCGGCGTTCTCGCGGAGCTCGAGGAACTGACCCAACCGCTCCGCGGCCCGCTCACCGGAGGCGAGTGGAGCGAGCTCCTCACGCGCTTCACGGCGCTCTTCACCATCGAGACCGAGGCCGACCTCGCGGCTGCCGCCGAGCTCGACCGCATCGCCGACCTCTTCCGCCGCGCGAACGTGTTCGACACGCGATTTGAGATCGCGACGGCAATCGATGTCATGGAGAGGAGCGAGATCGAGGGACGAGATGCCAGGGACGAGGGACGAGAGACAAGGGACGAGGGACAAGGGACAAGGGACGAGAAAAACCTGGGTGGTGCCACTGGCCTCTCGTCCCTCGTCCCTCGTCCCTCGTCCCTCGAAACGTCCCTCGTCCCTCGTCCCAACGTCTTCCTCGGCGACGTCATGACGCTTCGCGGGCGGTCGTTCGATCATCTCTTTGCGATTCGAATGCAGGACGATGTCTTCCCGCAGCGGCGCGTCGAGGATCCGCTGCTTCCGGACTTCGATCGCCGGCAGTTCGGGATTCGCGAGATCGGAAACGGGCGCGACGAGGAGCAATTGTTGTTCCGCCTTCTCTTCGACGCTGCCGGGTCGTCGCTGCGATTCTCGTTCGCCGGCACAGACGGTTTCGGAAAGCTGCTGCGGCCGTCGCAGCTCTTGAAGAACTTCGTCCTCGCCGAAGATCCGGCGCGCAAGAGCGACGTCCTGCACGACTTCTCGAAGTACCTCAAACGACGATTCCTGACGGCACCCGAGCCCGCACCCGCGCCCGCGCCCGATCCGCGCTTGACGCGGCAACTCCAGCTCATCGCACGCGCCGGCACGCGGAGCGTGTTCGACGGATACCTCTTCGCGACGCCGGGCTCGGACGACGAAGCACTCCGCGGGCGTTTGCTGAGCGCGCTGGGGCGGCTCTCGCCGACGCACCTCGAGGATTTCGGCGAGTGTCCGCAGAAGTTCCTGTTCAAGCACGCCCTCGGCGTGACCGACATCGACGATCCCGAGCGCGAGATCCAGATCAATCACCGCGACAAGGGCAGCCTCGACCACCGCATCCTCGAGCGTTTCTACAGCGCGACGTCGCACGCCGAGATCGATCAGACCGCCACGCTTCTGCCGCGCCTCGGCGACGTTCTCGGTCAGCGCCTGGAGACCGTCGTCGACGAGGAGCTCGATCGCCATGCGATCGAATCACCGCCGTTCAATCGCAACATGCGCGAGATCGAGCGCCGGGCCACGAAGCGCAATCTCCGCGATTTCGCGGCCTCGGATCTCGCGGACATCCTCGCGTCCGGCCTCTATCCCGCGTCGTTCGAATATCGCTTCGGCTCGCGGTACGCCGAGCGGGCCAATCATCCCGAGCCGTTCATCATTCATGCGCACGATCTGCCGATTCGCGTCGAGGGAACGATCGACCGCATCGATGAAGGCCGCGGCCGATACCGCATCGTCGATTACAAGTCAGGCAAAGCCACGCGCCACCAGAATCTCGGCGTGAAGATCGATCGAGGAGTCCGCCTGCAGCTCGCGCTCTACGCGATGGCTGTGGCCGAGTTCTTCGCAGTCGATCCCGCGACAGTCGACGCCGCGATCAAGCCCTTGGTCGCCGGCGAGATCAAGCCCGTGAAGTTTCAATTCAATCTCGCCGAGAAGCGGGCCCGGCTCGCGGAGACGCTGGAGATCTTTGTCGCCGCCATCGCCGGCGGCATCTTCCCGGCGTTCCCGAACGAGAACGATGAGGATTTCAACTCCTGCAAGTACTGCCCGATGAAACTCTCGTGCCGGACGAAGCACGACCCGGATGAGAAGTACGCGGTGGTGCAGAGCAAGGAGCCGCGCTCGCTGCTCGCCGGGGCGGGAGATGGGCATGTTGAGGCGGAGGCATGAAAGTGCCGCCGGCTCAGCAACGCCTTCCCTTCGCCACCCCGATAAAGAGCGACGCGAAAAGCGACGCGCCAAACCGGCGGAATCTCGTGATCGAGGCCGGCGCCGGCACGGGCAAGACCACCGCGATCGTGGCCGAGGTGCTCGCCCGCTTGCTCGAGAACGAGGACCTCGCGCCGGAGCGCATCGTGCTGGTCACGTTCACGGAAAAAGCCGCGGGCGAGATCGCCGATCGGATTCACGAGGCGCTGACCGAGCTGGAATCGCGTTTCGATTCTGAGCGCGCCGACGAACGCGTCTCCTGGCCGATCGGCTCATCGCAGCCGCTGCTGGTCGTGCCGCCCGACAAACGCGCCGCGTATCAGCGCGCAGGCCGCGCTCACCTCGCGCGCATCGACTCGCTGCGCTCGCAGACCATTCACTCGTTCTGCCAGAGCCTCCTGCGCCAGTTCCCGATCGAGGCGGGACTCGATCCGCAGTTCAAGATCATCGAAGGCTTCGAGCGCTCGCTTCTTTACGGCAGGATCTACGATGACTGGCTCGACAGCGAGACGCGCCTCCGGCCCGAGCCGCAGCATCTCGCGGAATGGGAGACGCTTCTCGGGCACACCGGATATCTGTTCATGGTGCGCGAGCTCATCTTCTCCCTGATCGAACGGCGCGATCTGCTGAGCGAAGAAGGCCACGATTTCGGCGGCATCGAAGAAGTGGACTCCGGGATGATTCCGCATCTCCGCCGGGTCCGGCAGATCGACCGGCGCCTGATCGACGAGCTCGACGACGAGGCCGCGAAACGCCTTCTGCGCTACGTGAAGGACACGGAGCCGATCGAGCCCGGCGCGACGCTCGATCAGTGGATCGACTATCTCGCGCCCATCGCCGAGGCCATCCGCAACGCCAGCCTGCCGCGCAAGAACAAACACGAGCACCTCAAGTTCGCGCTGATGGCCCTTCGTGCGGGCGACGCCAAGGGCGACTCGATTTACGACCGTCTGACCAGCCATCGCGCCGCCGTCGCCCTCGTCGCGCTCACGCGCCGCTTCCTCCAGCGCCTCGACGACGGAAAGCGCGAGATCGGCGTCGTCGACTTCGACGACCTCCTCCTCCGCACGATCGCGCTGCTCGACAACGAGACTGCGCTGGATCGCATCCGCCAGCAGTACGACTACCTCTTCGTCGACGAGTTTCAGGATACGGATCGGATGCAGGCGCGGATCATCGATCGCCTGGCCCGGGACCGCTCGGGCGCGTTCGTCGCCGGAAAGAGCGTGCTGGTCGGCGATCCGAAGCAATCGATCTACGGCTTTCGCCGCGCCGATCCCGAGACGTACTACCAGACCACCGCGGCCGTGATCGCCGGCGGCGCGGAACACCGCATCATCATTGATCAATATCGCAGCGACCCGCCGCTGCTCCGGTCGGTCAACGCCATGTTCGCGTGCCTTTTTCCGCCCATCGAGCATGACCCGAACGTCTTTCGCCCGACGTACCACGCGCTTCGTGCGGCGAAGGAGCGCGGGCATCGGGCGTCGGGCGCACCGATCGTGTTCCTCGGCGTGGAGCAGGGCGAGAAGGCGAACCGCCATTTTCATGAGGCCGAGGCCATCGCTGAATGGATCAGGGAGCATCGACACGGAGGCGACGGCGGCGACGGCGACTTGCAGCGATTCGCGATCCTGTTCCGCCGTCTCACGCGCGTCGAGGATTATCTCGACACGCTCGATCGCTACGGCATTGACTACGTGTTGCCGCCAACACGGCTCTTTCTCGATCGGCGCGCACCGGTCGATCTCGTCACGGTGCTGCGCGCGATCGCCTATCCGTTCGACCGCGGCGCCGAGATCTCGGCCGCGCGCTCGCCGTACTTCGCGCTGACGGACAACGAGATCGCGTCGTGGAGTGGCTTTTCCCCCGCAGCCGAGCCGCGCGAGAAGGAGGCTTACACCGCGTTCCACGATGCGATCACTCGTTACCGCGCCGCGGCGCGCCATGCTTCGGTGTCGGAGCTGATCGATCTCGTCATCGACACGTCCGGCATCGAGAAGGTGTACGACGCAGCCGCGGACAGCGATCGATCGAAGCGCCATCTCGAGCACGTGCGGGCCATCGCGTTCGCCTACGACCAGAAGATCGGCGGCTCGGTGCGCCAGTTCGTCGACGAGATCGCCCGGCGCCGCGGGGAGCCCGACGAGGCCGAGCCGAGTCTCGTCGACGAGAGCCGCAACGCCGTGCGCATTCTGTCCGTGCACGCGGCGAAGGGGCTGGAGTTCGAGACCGTGATTCTTCCCGATCTCGATTTCCACACGCCGGGAAGCGAGGGGGCGGAGCTGTTCCTCGTGGACGATCCCAAGAGCATCGTGATGCGCGGCCGCGCCGAGTCGCTCACCGCGAATTTCCGGGTCACGGTCAACGGCGACAAGCTGAAGAAGATCGCTTCGATGCGCGAGGAGGCGGAGATGCGCCGCCTCTTCTACGTCGCGGTCACCCGCGCCAAGAGCGAGGTCGTCTTCATCTGCAACAGCGGCGAGTTTCGAAAACGAGGCTTCTTTGCGTGTCTCTCCGAGATCTTCGGCTTCGACAAGGAGAGCTTCGGATCGCTCTGGCCGCCCGAGCCCGGGAAGATCATGAAGACGCTTCGCGCCGGCGAGGAGGAGGTTGCCGTCGCGTTCGAGCGGATGGGACGCGGCACGCTCGGCGAGCGGACGCAGCGCCGGCTCGCGGACCAATCGTTGCAGCAGGAGCTGGCCGGCGGCGCGCTCGCCGATCCGGCGATCGCGCAACCAGTGCCGGTGGCGGAGCGATTGACTCCTGCCGATGCCGCCGTGCAGCGTGCCGGATCCCGCAACCGCGCGGCGGGCATCCTTCTGCATCGCGTGCTGGAGCGATGGGACGGCGATCCATCCCTGCTCGAGTCGCTTTGTGCGACGCTCGCGACAGAAGCGGGCGCGGATTCCACGGCGCTCTCGCGCGTCCGCCAGCGCTTCGGCGTGGTGAGCCGCTCCGAGACACTCCAACGCATCCTGGCCGCGGAGACGATCGGCCGCGAGCTGCCGATCCGCACGCTCGACGATGCCGGCCAGGTGGCCGAAGCGCGGCTCGACCGCCTCATCCGCGAGAACGGCCGCCTCATCGTCATCGACTACAAGAGCGGCACGCCGTCGGAACCGCGCCTCGCGAACGATAAGAAACAAGTCGCTCAGTACTGCCGCCTCGTCGAACAACTCGCCGGCGAGCCCTCCGAGGGGCTGCTCTGGTACATCGATCTGGAGAACGACCGCGTCGTGGCGGTAAATCAGAAAGCAGAAAGCAGAAAGCAGAAAT